>CAZQYD010000079.1:0-6940 GCA_964597465.1 uncultured Piscirickettsiaceae bacterium
ATGAAGGTGGCAATGAAAGCTAAACAGAAAGCCCGTTTAGTTGTTATTCGCTCTATGCAAGCCGCGATTAAGCAAATCGAGATAGACGGTCAAACAACCATTGAAGATGATGCGACGGTGTTACCTATTTTGGATAAAATGTTGAAACAACGCCGAGACTCTTTTAAACAATTCACGGACGCAGAACGTCCGGAATTGGCTGAGAAAGAAGCATTCGAAATGGAAATTATCCAAGAGTTTCTACCGCAACCTTTAACAGAAGACGAAATTGTTAAACTGGTTGCGGAAGCAATTGCTGAATCAGGTGCGTCGTCAATGCAGGAGATGGGTAAGGTAATGGGATTACTGAAACCACAAATGCAAGGCAGAGCGGATATGGGTAAAGTTAGTGGGTTGATTAAATCACAACTTAGTTAAGTTCTTCCTTAATCTTTATATGTCGTCCTAGCTAGATATAATTAAAACCCGATAGTTTTTGGCTATTGGGTTTTTTTCGTTGAAAGGGAAGTAAAATGAGTGACATAAAAGGCAGTATTCCGCGCTCATTTATTGATGATTTATTAGCGAGAGCAGATATTGTTCAGTTGATTAATCAACGTGTCCCCTTGAAAAAAGCAGGCACAAACTATAAAGCTTGCTGCCCTTTCCATAACGAAAAAACACCCTCGTTTAACGTCAGTGCCCAGAAACAGTTTTATCACTGCTTTGGTTGTGGTGCGAGTGGCGATGTCTTAAAGTTTTTGATGGAATACGATGGTTTGTCGTTTATTGATGCAATCGAACAACTCGCATCCATAAACGGTGTGGAAGTACCAAGAGAAAAACTTTCACATCAAGAACAAGAAAAACAACAAAAACAACGAGATTTATACGATGTAACCTTATTGGTGGCAAAGCATTATCGTCAACAATTGAAAAATCATCCGAGTGCTGAATCGGTGAAACAATACTTAAAACAACGTGGCTTGTCAGCAGAGATAGCCAAACAATATTATATTGGTTTTGCACCGAATGATAAGGGGCTAGAAACAGAATTACACGCCAACAGCTTGTTAAAAGAACAGTTGGTTGAATCTGGTATGTTAGGACAAAATGAAAACGGCGGTGTCTATAACCGTTTTCGTGAAAGGGTGATGTTTCCTATCCGTGATGTACGCGGGCGCGTTGTGGCATTTGGTGGGCGAGTGCTAAGCTCAGAACAGCAACCAAAGTATTTAAACTCACCTGAAACGCCTATTTTTCATAAAAGTTATACGCTGTATGGGCTGTATGAAATGCGTATTGCTAGAGATCGTAGTAACCACATTATTGTCGTTGAAGGCTATATGGACGTGGTGGCATTGGCTCAATTTGGCATTCGAAATGCCGTGGCAACGCTTGGAACAGCGGTAACGGTAGAGCATTTGGATATTTTGTTTAGACAAGTATCTGAGATTGTATTTTGCTTTGACGGTGATAATGCAGGTAAAAAAGCGGCGTGGAAAGCCTTAGAGTTAGTTTTGCCACTGCTAACTGAAACAAGAACGGTAAAATTTTTATTTCTCGATGATGGCGAAGACCCCGATTCAACTGTTAGAAAAGAAGGAGTGGATGGCTTTAATTTACGTGTAAAAAAAGGCATGACGATTTCTCAGTTTTTGTTTGCAGGACTACAGGAAAAAATTAGCCTGCCTATATCCTCAATAGAAGGACAACAACAACTTATTTCGCTATCGAAACCTTATATTATCAATGCTCGTGGGGCAATGCCTGATTTGTTGACCAAAGTATTAGCCGATATTGTGGAATTACCTGTTTGGAGATTAGCACAGATTTTAGAAATACGGGTTGCCTCAACGAAAAAGGTAGCTGAAAAAAGCAGTAAACCTGTCGTTATTAAAGCAAAAAGTATTGTTTTACAGTTACTAGGAATTCTATTTATACGACCGCAATTTTCAGCCGTGTTTGAAGAGGAACTTTTGGTAAGCTTAGAAAAATCAGCTGACTCAACCTATCGTTTTTTAGCCCAAACAATAAGGGTGCTCAATTCAAACGGAGGGCTAATAGATAATTTAATTAGTTGGTTAAATGAACCGAACAAACAAAAAGTTCTGACTCAAATTCAACAGATTCCTTTAAAGGATGATGATGCGTTTCTTGGCTCTCAGTTCGAAAGCATATTAATGCAAATAGTCGGTTCATTAGCGGACGAGCAAAAGAAAAAAGAGATGAAGGCAAAATTAGGCATTTAATCGCTAATTCGCTTGAATAAAAAAAAATAACCTCCATAAATAATGAATAATTAAAAATAAGCGTGCGCACGCTTAAAAAAAAATCGGGATGAATATGACTAAAGTCGAAAGAAAGCAACAGTTAACAGACTTAATTGAAAGAGCGAAAGACCTCGGGTATTTAACGTTTTCGGATATCAATGATGTACTACCCGATGATATCGATGAAGATCAACTTGGTCAAATTATTACGATACTGAAAGATTTTGGTATTCAATTGTTTGATTCCGCACCAGATGAAGACGAATTAATCACCGGTGACGGGCAAGTCTTCGATGAAGCTGCTGGGGAAGCCGCTATTGCGGCTCTTGCTGAGGTTGATTCTGAATTTGGCCGTACTACGGATCCTGTGCGTATGTATATGCGTGAAATGGGTTCAGTCGAACTACTGACACGTAAAGAAGAAGTAACGATTGCCAAAAACGTTGAGTATGGTCTTAGAAACACGCTGTCTGCTCTAAATCGTTATCCTCGTATTGCGGAGAGCTTTCTTGGTGGCTTTGAAAGAATAACAGAAGGGGAAGGTAAAACAGCTGACCTAATGCAAGGTTTTTATCGTCCTGCGGACTTGATTGACATTCCTTTGGAAGACCTTTCTCCTGATATGGAGCAGCCAGTAAAAGAAGACGGTATCAATCCAGAAGAACTTGCTAAATACTTGAAGAAACTATCCAAGTTAAACGATACGGTTTTAAAGGCGGAAGCTGATAAAGGTTTTGATGATAAAGACTCAACTAAAAAACGTGATGCGGTTGTTGACCATTTAGCGGGCGTGAAATTATCTCCTGTATTTGTGGTTAAAATGGTTAAGGCTGTAAAAGCACGTATGGCAAGTATTCGTGAGCATGAAGGGACGATTATCAAGCATGTTATGCGTGAAGTTGGCGTACCTAGACCAGCTTTTTTAAAGACTTTTGTGGGTTCTGAAACTAAGTTTGAGATGCTAGATGATTTGATGACACAGTTTCCAGATAAAGCTGAAAAACTTGAAAAAGTTAGATCGAACGTCAGACGGGCTCAAAAACGTTTATCGATCATTGAAAACGCTGAAAAAATGCCAATTTTAGTCTACAAAAACATCTTTAAAACATTAAATAAAGCAGAGCGTGAAGCAAAACTAGCAAAACGTCAAATGATTGAAGCCAACTTACGTTTGGTAATTTCAATTGCTAAAAAATACACCAATCGTGGTTTACAATTCTTGGATTTGATTCAAGAAGGAAATATTGGTTTGATGAAAGCGGTTGAAAAATTTGAATACCGTCGTGGTTATAAGTTTTCTACCTATGCGACTTGGTGGATTAGACAAGCAATCACTCGCTCAATTGCTGACCAAGCGAGAACCATCCGTATTCCAGTACACATGATTGAAACCATTAATAAGTTGAATCGTATTCAGCGTCAACTGCTACAAAAAATGGGTCGTGAACCAACGCCTGAAGAATTAGCAGAAGAAATGGAAATGCCAGAAGATAAAGTTCGTAAGGTAATGAAAATTGCCAAAGAGCCAATCTCAATGGAAACCCCTGTTGGTGACGATGAAGATTCCTCTCTTGGTGATTTCATAGAGGACAATAATATTTTGTCACCGCAAGATACTGCTGACCTTGATGGCATGGGTGAAACGGTGAAAGATATGCTAGGAACATTGACCTCAAGAGAAGCAAAAGTGTTAAGAATGCGTTTTGGTTTAAATATGAATACTGATCACACGTTGGAAGAAGTGGGTAAACAGTTTGATGTAACCCGTGAGCGTATTCGTCAAATTGAAGCAAAAGCCTTGCGTAAATTAAGACACCCAAGTCGAGCGGAAAGGCTGAAAAGTTTCTTGGAACTCTAGTCTAATGTTTGACTTTTTAAAAACGGCATTTATGCCGTTTTTTACTTTGTAAGAGAGTAATAAAAAATGTGCGGAATTTGTGGTGAAATTTACTGGGATGGGCAATTAGCATCGGAAAAAATTATCCAACCGATGTTATCAACCCTTGAAAAACGAGGGCCTGATGACGGTGGTTTTTGGTTAAATGGTCAAGTTGGGTTAGGGCATCGTCGCTTATCAATTATTGATTTGTCTGATGGTGGTCATCAGCCCATGTTGGATAAAGAAATTAGCTTAGTTTTTAACGGCTGTATTTATAATTACCAACAACTTCGTCAGCAGTTAATCAAACTTGGGCATCAGTTTGTTTCACATTCTGATACCGAAGTTATTATCAAATCTTACCGACAATGGGGCATGGATTGTGTCACGCATTTTGAGGGTATGTTTGCCTTTGCAATTTGGGACGATGACCAGCAACAATTGTTAATCGCACGAGATAGATTTGGCATTAAACCTTTGTATTACGCACCTGTTAATGGCGGTGTTCGTTTTGCTTCGAATACCCAGTCACTGATTCAGTCTGGTGGAATTGATTTAGAGATTGATCCAGTGGGTTTACATCACCAATTTACGCTACATGGAGTCATTCCTGCACCGCATACGATTCTAAAAGGTAACAAAAAACTAGGACCAGGGCACTTGTTGATTATTAATCCTGACGGTCAAATGTATAAAAAGCAATATTGGCGTTTGGAGTCAAACAAGCAACATCAGCAGCAATATCAAACCGAAGAACAGTGGGTTGAAGCTTTGCATCAGCGTTTAAAAGATGCCGTTCATAAACGTTTAACAGCGGCAGATGTGCCTGTAGGCGTTTTACTTTCTGGCGGGTTGGATTCTAGCTTGATTGTTGGTTTATTGGCAGAAGCAGGGGTAAAAAATATCCGTACCTTCTCTATCGGTTTTGAAGATGTAGCCGAAGAAAAGGGCAGTGAATTTGAGTATTCGGACTTGGTAGTTGAAAGATACCAAACTAGGCATAAAAAATATTTAATTTCGAATTCAGAAGTATTACCACGATTACCTGAAGCAATTGCCAATATGTCTGAACCGATGTTTGGGCAAGATGCAATTGCTTTTTACCTGCTTTCAGAACAGGTTTCACAAGATGTAAAAGTTGTGATGTCAGGGCAGGGTGCGGATGAAGTATTTGCTGGATATTTTTGGTATCCACAAATGGCAGAAGCGGGCAGTAATCTAAAACCGAATCAGCCTTTAGTCGATGCCTTTGCACCTTTTTATTTTGATAGAAGCCATGCTGAATGGCTAAAAATGATAGAAGATAAATATCATGTTAGTGATGTTACCTCGAACTTTATTGATGATAAATTAAATGAGCCTGGTGCTGATTCATTTATTGATAGCGTATTACGTTTGGACTCGACAACTTTGATTGTTGATGACCCAGTCAAACGGGTAGATAATATGACGATGGCATGGAGTTTAGAAGCTCGTGTACCATTTTTAGATCATAGCCTAGTTGAATTGGCGATGTCTGCACCAGCGAGTTTAAAGCTCAAAGATTTTAAATATGTGCTGAAAAAAGTGGCCAGGGGGGTGGTGCCAGATGAGGTAATTGACAGACCAAAAGGTTATTTCCCTATGCCAGCACTAAAGTATGTTCGTGGCGATTTCTTTGCGATGATGAAAGAGACACTAACCAGTGAAACAGCAATCAAGCGTGGACTATTCAAACAACCTTACATTGAAAAGTTGCTTACTGACCCAGAAGGAACAGAAAGTTTTACCGCGATTCAAGGCAGTAAAGTTTGGCATGCAGCATTATTAGAGCTTTGGCTTCAGCAGCATGTTGACCCGTATAATAAATAAGAATAGAATACCCTAGTAAATTACTAGGAAATTAAAAAAGGAATAAACATGTCAGAACAACAAACCGCAACACTAGAAAGAATTAAAGAGCAAGTAACGGGTAATGCAGTCGTTTTATACATGAAAGGCACGCCACAAATGCCATCTTGTGGTTTCTCTTCTAGAGCCGCACAAGCACTGACGGCAACAGGAGAAAAATTTGCATTTGTAAATATTCTTGCAGACCCAATGATTTTTGAACATTTACCAAAATATCAAGATTGGCCAACTTTTCCACAACTTTATGTTGATGGTGAGTTACAAGGTGGTTGTGATATTACTGAAGAATTAGCCGAGTCTGGAGAATTAAAAACTATGATGGAAGCCGCAAATAAAAAAGCACAAGCGTAATTAAAAAGTTATTAACTAGCTCTAATCTTGATTAAAAAAGCACTTTAAAGTGCTTTTTTTATGCTAAATAAAAATTACAAGGATAAATGAATGGAAGTAATTAAAACGTTAGAATCATTAGAGCAATTAAAACAAACAGAAGATGTTTTATTGATTTTATTTGGTGGTGAAAATTGCAATGTTTGTCATGTTATTAAGCCAAAGTTAATTACGCTAGTTGCAGAAAACTATCCTAAGATTAAAATGGCGTACGTCGATTGTCACGTTACAACAGAGGTTTGTTCTCAGCAAGGGATTCTTAGTTTGCCCGTTGTTCAAGTGTTTTTTGCAAACCAAAAGTTCATAGAAGAAGTACGAACGTTTAGTTTGCAAAAACTAATGGCAGATATTGCCAAACCTTACCGTCTAATTTTTAGTGAATAGTGAGAATGAGTGAGCCTGTAAATAATTTTGTGTAAATGCTCATGATTTTTGCTTTTTTGTTTTTTTAAATTTGCGAGAGTAATGCGAATTCAAAGAATCATTTACAGGCTCAAAAAAAACCCGCAAAAGCGGGTTTTTTATTATG
>CAZQYD010000080.1:0-6912 GCA_964597465.1 uncultured Piscirickettsiaceae bacterium
CGTGCATTTTAGCCAGTAAAAAATAATTGGCGGTTGTTAAGTGTTTCCTTAAGGAGACACTTAACCTAGTTATAATTTTAAAGCAAAAAAAAAGCCGAAATTAATTCGGCTTTTTTATTCTCTGCGAACATCACAGACAGAAGTACAAGAATTACTTAGCTTCAACTACTCTTAAAAAGTTATCCATAATACTTAAAGTTTGACCAGGTTGCCCTGTAAACCCAAGCATTTCGGCTTTACTTAGAATTTTACCAAATAACACTTCTTCTTCATGTTGCTCAGCAATGAACCATTCAATGAAGTTAAACGTTGTGTAATCTTGCACTTCAAAAGATGTTTTTGCAATGTTATTAATCATTGCAGTTACTTTTAGTTCATGCTGATACGCGGCATTGATAACATCCATTAAGTTACCAAACTCCGTTGGTGGTGCTGGAATTGTTTCAATCGTAATTGGCAAACCACACTCAGCCATATAGTCAAATATTTTGTCCATATGCTCACGCTCTTCCAAGCTGTGCTCACGGAAAAATTTAGCTGAGCCATCAAGACCGGCACCTTCACACCAAGCACTTAGTTGTAAATAAATATTAGACGCAATAAATTCAGCGTTAACTTGGTCGTTCAATAATTTTGCAATTTCAGGTTTTAACATAATAATTCTCCAGTATTTTTATAAAAACTTAAGGAAACGCTTTAAAACATTCAAAGCATCCTTTAGGCACTATTATACTAAACTCTTACAACATGTCAAACTTTACTTAACTGTAAGCTATTGATATTAAAGGGTTTAACAAACAAGTCTAAGTTTAATTACTATTCGTATTCGTATTAGTTAGTGCATAAATCAACTGAATATATTTAACTTTTTTAACGAGAATAGAAATAACTATCAAAACTATACTTAGCCCAAGATTTTTTTGTTAAAATTATGGTAAATTATTATTAAGTAAAAACTATGTCGAATTATCAAACCCTACTTACAGAAAAGAAAAAACTGTTAGCAGAAAAAAGACCACCAAGAGCAAGAGAAGCTGCAAAAAAGCTAGGGATTACAGAAGCAGGGTTCGTTGCCCTCTCTTGTGGTGAGTCTTGCCAGTTGCTAAACGAAGATTCTTTTACTGAAATTTTGCAGTCTTTAGAGGCTGTTGGTGAGGTAATGGCACTCACACGCAATGAAGCAATGGTGCTTGAAAGCCACGGTATTTATGAAGGTGCCGTCAGCCGTCACGGGCACATCATTATTAATACCGATAAAATTGACTTACGCTTACGCGTATCCGACTGGAAATTTGGTTTTACTGTTAATGAAAACGATCGTCATAGCTTACAATTTTTTGACGAATTTGGTGAAGCAACCCACAAAATATATTTAACCAAAAAGTCTAATGTCGATGCTTACCAACAAATGATTAGTAAGCATGCTAATAATAATGGCTATGATAATTTAGCAATTAAAGATAAACCCGCACAACTGTCGATTGCCAAAACAATAGACATTGATAGTAACGCTTTTCAAAAAGATTGGAACGACCTTAATGATGCACATCAGGTAAATAATTTATTAAATAAATATAATGCCACTAGACCACAAGCTTATCGCCACTTAGGTGATGGGGCTATTATGCTACGCAATAATGGTTTAAGAGAGATGTTAGAGGTAGCCTCTGAAAAAGATATTCCTATTCTAATGTTCGTGCCTAACTATGCATCCACTCATATTCACAATGGCAAGGTTAATAAACTGATGGAAATGGGACCTTGGTTTAATGTGCTTGACCCTAACTTTAATCTGCATGCTAACATGGAGCTGATTACTGAAACTTGGTTAGTGATAAAAAATACCAACGATAAAGCAACCTATTCAATGGAAATTTTTGATGAAAACCAACAACCATTAATGATGGTTTATTTACACCCTGATGCTAAAAACAATACGGATATACAACAACTTTGGGCAAACATTCTACAAAATTTAAAACTGGAACAATAAAATGATTAAAACAAATAACACCTACTTTTTGACTACCGCTGGGCTGATACTTGCCTTTATCCTCCTTACGATTACTGCTTTGTGGAGCTCTTCTGCTTCCGCAAATGACAGTCGAATTGTTGCAATTGATGGTTCACTAACTGAAATTATTTTTGCACTAGGGGATGGCGATAAGATGGTAGGACGCGATATTACCACGACCTATCCACCTGAAGCGTTGAAACTTCCTAGCGTTGGCTATATGCGTACACTTTCTGCGGAGGGTATTTTATCGCTTAAACCCAATTTAGTCATTGCAACCAAAGATGCCAAGCCAAGAAGCGTGTTGGACAGATTAAAAGAAGCAGGCATTCGAGTAGAATTAATTGATAACACCTTCACGCTTGACGGCGTAAAAGAAAAAATCAGACAGGTTGCAAAGGTGCTTAATCGTGAAAAAGCAGGCGAAGAACTTATTCATAAAATGCAAG
Organism: uncultured Piscirickettsiaceae bacterium; assembly: GCA_964597465.1. Classification (GTDB taxonomy): domain Bacteria; phylum Pseudomonadota; class Gammaproteobacteria; order Thiomicrospirales; family Thiomicrospiraceae; genus Hydrogenovibrio. Next base: position 2,464 of record CAZQYD010000080.1, read on the forward strand.
CTTCGGTTGATAAAGCAAGAGCAATTGCCAAAACTGAAAAAAACAAACATGGCGTGACCAGTGCAATCTATGTAATGGGTATGCGTGGTGGAAATATGATGGTTGCAGGCTCAAATAGCCGTGCAGAAGAAATGTTAAAATTAGCTTACATAAAAAACCCAGCCGCCGACGATTTTAAAGGTTACAAGCCTCTTACCGCAGAAGCCGCGATCCAATATAATCCGCAATTTATCATTACCGCAATGCATGGCGTGAAATCCGCAGGCGGTAAAGAAGCCATTCTTAGTGCTACTGCCATTAAAATGACCGAAGCTGGACAGAAGAAACAATTAGCTGTTATGGGAAATGGTTTTTTAAGCTTTGGCCCCCGTTTAGGGCTGGCGATTGAAGATCTTGTCGCTAAAGTTTATGCTCACTAAGTAATAACGACTATTATTTTATGAGGTTATTTAATGCTCCCATTATGGGTTTATTTATCATCGGCTTTATTCTTTTTACGCTAAGCCTTTATTCTTTAACCGTCAGTGCAATATCAATATCAACAATGGATGTTATTTATTCATTACTTGGTCAACAAGAAGACTTTCAAACCTCGCTAGTTGTTAATGAAATACGCTTACCCAGATTAATTTTAGGCATTATTGTCGGTGCAGGTTTAGCCGTTGCGGGTGCGGCAATGCAAGGTTTATTCCGCAACCCACTTGCAGACCCTGGTTTAGTTGGGGTTTCCAGTGGTGCGGCTTTAGCGGCTGTAACCGTTATTGTTTTAGGCGGCGGGTATCTAAGTCAATACGTTGTATTTTGGGGATACTTTGCCCTACCTCTTGCCGCTTTTACAGGAGGAGGACTGGTCACTTGGGTAATTTATAAAATAGCCACTAAAGATGGGCGAACCGATGTCGGGTTAATGCTTTTAACCGGTATTGCGATTGGTGCCATTGCAGGTGCGGCAACTGGACTGCTTACCTACTTTGCAACGGATGCAGAATTAAGAAGCTTAACGTTTTGGAGCATGGGTTCGATTGCCAGCGCATCATGGCAAGATATTGCTATTTCTGCAGGACCGATTCTGCTCACAATAATAATACTGCCTCTCTTTGCCCGTGCATTAAATGCATTTTTAATGGGCGAAGCTGTTTCTTCTCACATGGGGTTTAATGTGAAACAACTTAAATTCGTGGTGATTGTTCTAACTGCCTTAGCCGTCGGTGCATCTGTTGCTGTTAGTGGTATGATTGGCTTTGTTGGTTTAGTCGCTCCGCATATTGTTAGGTTACTACTAGGCCCAGACCATCGCTGGCTAATACCTGGCAGTGCCATTTTAGGGGCAATATTAATTATTGGTTCAGATATGATCGCCAGAAGCATACTATCCCCTGCTGAATTACCTATCGGCATTATTATGTCTGCTTTTGGTGGCCCTTTCTTCCTGTGGTTGTTAATTCAACGCCGTTCACGAGTAGGATTTTAGGATGTTAAAAGTAGAAAACCTTGATATTAGCCTACAAAAAAAACAGATTCTGTTTAATATAGATTTTGAAATTGAAACGGGGATGTTTGTTTCTGTTTTAGGACCGAATGGTGCAGGAAAATCGACACTGTTAAAAGCCCTGTCAGGAGACATTGCTTCAGCGATGTCTACCGTCTGCTTAGAAGGCAAAACATTAAAAGAATACCAGCCAAAAGAATTAGCCAATTTACGTTCGGTTATGCCACAAGCAATTCAACTAGACTTCCCTTTTTTGGTCTCCGAAATAATCGAAATGAGCTTAGTTAACAACATTCCTTATAAAGATAGAGCTGGCTATGTTGAAGAGGCATTAAGCTTATTTGATGTTTGTCATTTAACAGACAGAAACTACCTAACGCTTTCAGGAGGCGAACAGCAACGCGTACAACTGGCTAGAGTTATTGCCCAAATCACTATCAACAAAGACAATTCACCAAGATACTTATTTTTAGATGAATGTACCGCGAGCTTAGACCTCGCACACCAACATCAAGTATTTGAAGTAGTGTCTGAGGTGATTAAAAATAAAAATATTGCTGTCATCTCTGTATTGCACGATTTAAACCTTGCATCACAATATTCTGACAAGTTGGTATTAATGCAAGAAGGTAGAATAATCGCTCAAGGAACCGTTGAACAGGTGCTTACCGCAGAACAGGTTTCTAACGTCTACGGTTATCCAGTAGAAATCATCCACCACCATAAAGGTTGGCCGATGATTATACCTGCTTAGGATTGCAGTTTTGCAGAAATAGATTGTGCAACATACACACAAACAAAAGCCGCAAGGGCGGCAGAGAAAGCGATAATTGAAATTAAAATATAATCAATCGTACCTCTAAGGTCGCTAAAATCTGAGCCCGTAAGCCAAAATACCACAAAAACAGCAATGATAGCTCCAATTGGTGCGGCGATAGATGCTAAACGAAAATCCACCATTGAAGTTCTTTTCTCTTTAATTAAGAAATAAAAGAAAAGTACCGCAATCACTACTCCGATAATCACTAAAGACCACCAAAGAAAAAACCCAAACATTTCTTCAAAAATCGCAATAAAGACACTAATTTTAAATTCTTCCATAATTTTCTCCTTTAAGCCTTACCGCGTAACATTGCATAATATGATGATTTCATACTAACTTTAACTAACCAAGAAGCCCAAAGTTCTTCCATTGGGTCAATCACCCCAGGAAAACTTGGTACCAGATTCTGTTTATAATCAATTTCCATTAACATCGCGGTACCAACACCTGTTACAAGAGGACATCCAGCATAACCATTGTAAGTTTTAGTGGCTTCAGCCCCTGTAATTTGAGCGATTATTTGGTCTTCAACAACGGGTGCTTGCCACTTTACAACGGAAGCAGCTTTACCTGTCGGAACACCATTAACATCTCCGATGCCAAAAATCTCGGGATAGCGAGCATGTCGAAGCGTATTCTTGTTGACATCAATCCACCCCTGCCCTTTCCATTTTTTCTTTTTTGAAGCGATTGGCGAATTTAAGATTACATCAGGAACACGTTGTGGCGGAACAACATTTGTAAAGTCATAAGGTCGTTCTACATCACCATTTGGGGAACTAAAGGTCGCTATTTTTTTGCCATGATCAATTGATTTAATTACATGCTTATAAAGAACATTTACATCACGTTCTTTAAATAAACCTTTAACTTTTTCATTTATTTTAGGTGCACCCATGAGCTTTTTACCATGAGATACATAGGTCATTTCTACTTTTCCACGGTTGCCTTTTGTTCTGGCAATATCATCAGCTACAAAAGTATATTTTAAGGGAGCGGCTCCACATTTGATTTTTGTTTTTGGGCGGAAGAATAAACCTTGTCCACCTTTTTCAGTGAATTTATTTAGAGCTTGGAAGCTTTTTTCAGCATGTTGAGGCCCTGCATAAACAGCGGCAATACCTTCCTTACCGACCATATTTAAATCAAATCCTTCAATTTGTCCCCAATCAAGAATAAGCCCCGTTGCAACCACTAAATAGTCGTAAGTTATTTTTTTACCACTAGCCGTCACTAAAAATTTAGCATCTGGTTCTAATTCTGAAGCATATTCTGGTACCAGATCAATACCATCAGCAATCCAGTCGGTTGTATTCGTTACAGAGTAGTTTGCCTTTTTAACACCTGAACCAATTAACATAAAGCCAGGTTGATACCAGTGTTCTTTACGTCCGTCCACAATTGTTATCTTAGCACCTGATAGTCGATTCGCTAAGCGGTTAGCCATTGCTAGCCCACCTGCACCTGCACCAAGTATTACAATTTTAGCTTTAGTTGGAATTTTATCTGCAAAAGCAAGTTTAGAAAAAGCCGCTAATGAAGCAGCTCCCGCCACCATGCCAATAAACTTACGTCGATCAACTAAAAAACTTCGTTCATCATTCGTCATAATAATCCTTTGACCTTTTTACATAAATGGGAATAGATTTTAAAAGATATAGTTAGTGTAAAAGTTTCTTATTACAGATGGAAGGTTTTTTTATTGATAGGCACATAAAGGTTTTAGATAAGTTTTTATATTCTGAATTAAAGCGTTCATATATAGCGACCAAGCTTGTTCACTAAATATTTTCAAAAAGATAAAAAAAAACGGCAAGCCACAAATAAATGTGAAGTACCGTTAACACACAAGGGAAACCCCAAAAAACATTATACTGAGCAGAATAATTTATCACAAACTATTTTATTCCATAGTTTGCCGAAAACTTTCTAGCTTTATTTTTCTAACCCAGTGTAAATACTGGTTTATCGAATCTCAAACAAAATTTAAAATCAGATAAATCAAAATTTAATATAGGTTAAGGAATCGCTTAACCGATTGAATAATAGGCGAATCAATAGACCCGCCCTACTCGCGATTATCTACTGAAGCAAAGCCAATACATTTTGTGTAGCCTGATTAGCTTGTGACAACATA
>CAZQYD010000081.1:0-6850 GCA_964597465.1 uncultured Piscirickettsiaceae bacterium
TACGCAGCCTGCAACGCCAGAACTGACAAAGCTAGCTAGAATATTTTCAGCAACTTACTTTTTGTTCTTTATTATTTTACCCTTTACTTCAGCACGTGAGAAAACCAAGCCTGTACCAGAGAGGGTTACCTAGATGAATAATGTTTTTTTAAAAAAAATAAAATCAATTTCTTTATCTGCATTAATGCTGGCTTTAGTTCCTGTAACTTCTTTTGGTGCAGGGCCAAAGCTTGACTTGGAAGATGCAAAAAATAGTATTCACGACACAGAGTCTTTACAAAGAGGTGCGGTTTTGTTTGCTAATATGTGTATGTCATGCCACTCTGTCAAATACATGCGTTACAATCGTGTCGCTAAAGATTTAGGCTGGACAGACAAAGAAGTTCTTAAAAATTTAAATAAAACCAGCTTTAGAGCCGTTGATAACATGATGGGTGGAATGTCTGATGAAGTTGCAATGGCAGCATTTGGAACAAAAGTACCCGATTTATCATTAATAGCTAGGTTAAAAGGCACTGATTACATTTATTCTTTTCTGCGTTCTTTTGAACTAAACAAAGAAAAGGGTAAGTGGGATAATAAGTTGTTGCCAGGTACGATTATGCCGAATATTATGCCAAAACCTCAGAATACAGAGGCAATGGCAGCATATGACGAAAAAACTAGAGACATTGCAAACTTTCTAGAATATGTTGGCGAGCCAGCTAAATTAAAAAGAGAGAACCTTGGTTGGAAGGTAATGCTTTTCTTATTCATCATGTTCTTCTTTGTCTACTTTCTTAAAAGAGAATACTGGAAGGACATAAAGCATTAAATTTTGCTAAAAAGTGCCCAGGGGGGTATGTTTTAGATTAAAGCCACTTTTATAAGTGGTTTTTTTGTTTATAATTTTAAGAGAAGTTGATAAATGGTAAAAAAAACTAAAACCCATTATGTTTGTACCGAGTGTGGAGCAAATTATAATCAGTGGCAAGGTCAATGTAATGCTTGTAAAGAATGGAATGTTCTTAAAGAATTTAAGATTTCTTCAGCCAGTAAAAAAAGTTCACCTACACGCGGTTCTTCCGCTAGTTATGCCGGTTCATCAAGCAGCCAAGTTTACGCAATTAAAGACATTGACCTAGCCGAAGTACCACGAATAATATCCAAACAACAAGAGTTTGATAGGGTGTTGGGTGGAGGAATTGTACCTGGTTCTGTGGTGCTAATCGGTGGCGACCCTGGTGTTGGTAAATCTTCAATTTTATTGCAAATTTGCTGTGAGCTGAGTGTGAATTATCCAGTGTTATATGTAACAGGAGAGGAGTCTTTACAGCAAGTTGCCATGCGTGCAACGCGTATGAATTTACCGATTGACTCGATTAAGTTATTAGCGGAAACAGATGTTGAATTAATTGTATTGGCGGCGGAAAATGAAAAGCCAAAAATCATGGTCTTGGACTCGATTCAAACGATGCAATTAGCGGAAGTATCGGGAGCGGCAGGTGGAGTTTCCCAAGTACGGGAAACCGCCGCTTTTATTACTCGTTTTGCAAAACAAAATAATGTGATGATTTTTCTAGTCGGTCACGTCACCAAATCAGGTGAGGTGGCAGGGCCTAGAGTGTTAGAACATATCGTTGATACAGTGGTGTTCTTAGAAGGAAATTCAGACAGTCGTTTTCGAACGTTAAGAGCCATTAAAAATCGTTTTGGAGCCGTCAATGAACTTGGCGTATTTGCAATGACCGATAAAGGCATGAAGCAAATCAAAAATCCGTCTGCGATATTTCTATCACGTGGCGATGAAGTTTCCTCTGGTTCTGTTGTGATGGTCGTTTGGGAAGGCTCTCGTCCTTTACTGGTAGAAATCCAAGCCCTAGTCGACGATTCACCCTATGGAGCACCGAAACGAGTAACAGTTGGTTTAGACAATAATCGAATTGCGATGTTGTTAGCCGTATTACATCGTCATGCAGGGATTCAAGTCTCAGATCAAGATGTGTATGTCAATGCCGTAGGCGGTGTAAAAATTAGCGAAACCAGTGCAGATTTAGCGGTATTAGCAGCGGCGGTTTCTAGCCTACGTAATAAACCTTTGCCAAAGGACTTAATTGTTTTCGGTGAAGTTGGTTTAGCAGGAGAAATTCGTCCCGTACCCAGCGGACAAGAAAGATTGTTTGAAGCCGCAAAGCATGGTTTTAAACAAGCAATCATCCCACAAGCTAATATGCCAAAAGGTGGCATTGCAGGCATGGAAATTCATCCCGTTACCAGTTTGCAGCAAGCCTTTTCTTTTATGTAGAATTGGTAACGACTAAAAATTAGTTTAGATATTTTAAGACGTAATTTTTCCATTCATCAAGTAACGTTTGATTGGTAGCGGTGATGGCAGAGCGTTTTTCTATCTTTGCTTTAAACACGTCTTGACCATTAAATGTAATGCTTTTCCCTCCCGCTTCATTGAGTATTAAATAGCCTGCAGCATAGTCCCATAGATTTTGTGCACCGTGGCAGTAAATTTGTCCGCGTCCTGCGGCAATCCAACACCAGTCTAGTGCAACCGAACCAATACTTCTTTGTGATGCAAAAGGGCAGTTTGAAATAATTTGGTTGGAAAGAGAGTAGGGAAGGCGTTTAAAATCAACGATTGCGATACATTGGCTAATGTTTTGTTTGGCAGTTTTTTCAGTTAGTTTCTTGCCGTTTAACTCCGCGCCTAAGCCTTTTCTAGCAGAAAACATCTCATCTTGACTTGGGTCGTAAACTAGCCCAACGACAACTTGCTCATTGATGACGAGTGCTAGTGATACGCTAAAAATGGGAATACCGCTAGCAAAGTTACTGGTTCCGTCAACGGGGTCTAAAACCCAACAACCAGTGGTAGCTGATAGGGCGTAAACTTGTTCTGCATTGGTTGATTCTTCACCTAAAAAATTAAATTCAGGCCAGTTACTGGTTAGAAATTTTTCACAAGCCAGTTGCATTTCAGTATCAGCTTCGGTTAATAAGCTACCGTCTGCTTTTACTTCAGCACTTACTTTGTTGAAGCGTGAGAGCACTTCTTCTCTAGCGAGTTGCTTGATACCGTCTTGTAGTTTTAGCCACTGGTGGTCTTGGCTAAAAATCATTGCTTTGTGTTTCATCGGCATTGTCCAAAAAAGTTATTTTTACTTGTTCTATTTGATGTTTTGAAGTGTTCATTACTTCAAGGCAATACCCGCCAACTTTAATGCAAGTTCCAATATTGGGTAGGTTTTCCATTTCTTCTTGAATTAATCCGTTTAATGTTTTAGGTCCATCAGTAGGGAGTTCCGTACCGAAAATACGATTGATATCACGAATAAACTCGGTTGCATCAGATAAAATCGAGCCGTCTTTTTCCTTATAGGCATCAATAGACGATTTAAGTCGGGTATCCGTGCTGAGGTTGCCGACGATTTCTTCAAGCAGGTCCTCCATGGTAAGTAGCCCTTGCAGGTTACCGTACTCGTCAACAATAAGCGCCATTTTCCGTTTGATTTGGTTGAAATTAGTTAGCTGAGTGTTAAGCGTAATGGTTTCAGGGATAAAGTATCCAGGTCGAGCTATTTTCATTAAATCTTTAAGGGTAATTTGCCCATTTTTAAATACAGGTAAAAGTTTCTTTAAATTGATTACACCAATAAGTTCATCGTCAATGCTATCACGATAAATGGGAATACGAGAAAAGGGAGATTTTAGAACAAGTCTATTGATTTCTTCAATCGGTAGATTGACATCTATTCCGTAGATATCTTGTTTGGGTATCATTACGTCTTCAACACTGGTTCTTTCTAATTGCATGATGCCAGATAACATAGAGCGATATTGTTTCGGTAGTTTACCGGTTGCTTCTTTAATCAGTGTTTCTAGTTCTTCGTGGCTAAGTGAATGTTCGTCGTTTTTCTCATTTACTTTTACGCCAAATAGTCGTAGTAAGTTGTTTGCAAAGAAGTTCACAAACCAAACGATTGGCGATAATATTTTTAAAAGCGGATCTAGGACGTAAGCGGCTGGATAAGCAACTTTTTCAGGGTACAGAGCTGCCAGTGTTTTTGGCGCAACTTCTGAAAACACTAAAACCGCAAGGGTTAGAATTCCAGCGGCAATCGCAATTCCTGCTTCACCCATTAATTTCATCGCAATAATTGTCGCAATAGAGGAAGCTAAGATATTGACAAAGTTATTGCCTAGTAAAATTACACCGAGTAGCTTATCAGGGCTTTCTAATAGCTTTAAAACCTTAATTGCACCCTTGTGACCCTGGTTGGCTTTGTGTTTTAAGCGGTATTTGTTGATTGCCATCATACCCGTTTCGGAGCTTGAGAAGAGTGCTGAGAGTATCAGCATTAATACTAAAATGGCGAATAGAACGGAGATTGATAGACTGTTCAAATGAGTAGTTTTTAATAGTTAATCGAAAAGTGATTATAACAAGGTCTTTATAGAATATAAACCAAAATTAATTCCGTACCGATATAACTGACAATTAATAAAAAATATGCCCAAATCGTAAACTTGGTTGCTGTTTGCCCACGCCAGCCAAATTGATAATGACCGACTAGAAATATACCGTAAGTTAGCCAAGCTAAGATAGCAAAAAAAGTTTTATGAACCAACTGCTGAGCAAAAAGGTTATCTAAAAAATATGCCCCCGTGACTAAAGATAGCGTCAATATAACAAAGCCAATGACAATAAATTGAATCATGGTCTTTTCCATGACCTGTAAAGGCGGCAAGGCTTTAAAAAGAGTGGTCAATTTTCGTTGTTGAAATTTTCGTTCTTGAATAGAGTACAAAATTGCCTGAGCGGCGGCTAGCCCTAAAATACTATAAGCACTGATAGACAGTAGGACATGACTACCTAGGCTAATTGAAAGCTCACTTTCAGCCTGTTCAAAGAGTGTTGGAATAACCGTTAAAGCGGCTAATGGGAAGATGAAAATCCCTAAATTTTCAGTGGACAGCTTTAAACTGGTACTTAATAATGCCATCACCGCAATCCAAGTAATTAAAGAGAGTGATGTTCCCAAACTTAGCATAATTAAGTTATCACTAAGCAAAGAACTTGAAAATGAAATAAGTTGCAAAGTTGCGGCAAGTAATGCGTAGCTCAAAAAACGATTTCTTGGCCAAGTTCCTGCACTTGCATTAGTCGAGCGCAGTCGATTCAATAAAATGTACGAAATATATAAATATAGCAAACTCGATAAAACTGCCGCTAATATTGTAATTACCATTTCATTTTTCCAAGCAAGATTGAAGTTCTTGTATAATACCGAAAAATACTAAATTATGGAAATACTATGTTTGATAATCTATCCGATCGTTTGTCGAAAACCTTTAAGAATATTATTGGTCAAGGTCGATTAACCGAAGACAATATTAAGGATGCCATTCGCGATGTAAGGCGTTCATTGCTAGAAGCCGATGTCGCACTGCCTGTTATTAAGATTTTTATTACTAAAGTACAAGACAGAGCGGTAGGGACAGAAGTTTCAACCAGTTTAAACCCCGGTCAAGCATTTATTAAGATTGTTCGCGAACAATTAACAGAAGTCATGGGACATGAAGCTGAACCGCTTAAATTTAACGTCGAGCCACCTGCTATTATTATGGTCGCGGGTTTACAGGGAGCGGGTAAAACCACTTCCGTTGCCAAATTAGCAAAATACCTACAAGAAAAAGAAAAGAAAAAAGTCATGGTGGTTTCCGCCGATGTTTATCGTCCTGCGGCGATTAAACAATTAGAAACCGTTGCAGAACAAGTCGGAGCCAAATTCTTCCCATCTTCTGCCGATCAAAACCCGATCCAAATTGCCAAGGACGCACATAAAGAAGCGAAAAAACAATTTGTAGATGTATTGATATTGGATACAGCGGGTCGCCTACATGTCGACGCCGACATGATGAATGAAATCAAAGCGTTAAACGCAGCAGTTAAACCTATTGAAACTCTGTTTGTAGTCGACTCAATGACGGGGCAAGATGCCGCCAATACCGCCAAAGCGTTTAATGAAGCCCTACCTTTGACGGGAATTATCCTCACCAAAACAGACGGTGATGCACGTGGTGGTGCGGCACTTTCGATTCGTGAAGTGACAGGCAAGCCGATTAAATTTATCGGGATAGGTGAAAAACTAGACGCACTTGAAGCCTTTCACCCAGACCGAATGGCAGGAAGAATTCTTGGCATGGGTGACGTACTGTCACTGATTGAAGAGGTTGAAACCAAAGTAGATCAAAAGAAAGCCGAAAAGTTTTCCAAAAAAATTCAGAAAACAGGAAAGTTTGATTTAGAAGATTTCCTAGAACAACTACAACAAATCAACAGCATGGGTGGTGTAAGTGGGCTAATGGGCAAAATGCCAGGCATGCCACAAATGAAAGACCAAATTAATGACGAAGTTATAGAAAAAGATTTCAAACGTCTGGAAGCAATTATTTACTCTATGACTAGACAAGAAAGAAAACATCCAGCGATTATCAAAGGCTCGCGTAAAAAACGTATTGCCGCAGGTTCTGGTACTAGGGTACAAGACATCAATAAAATGATGAAACAATTCACACAAATGCAAAAAATGATGAAAAAAATGAAAGGCGGCGGCATGAAAAACCTCATGAGAGGCATGGCAGGAGGCATGGGCGGTCAAATGCCTGGCACGGGAGGCATGCTACCACCAGGAATGGGTGGTTTTAAACGTTAAATCAATATTTTCGTTATCTATTCCACTTTGTGGGGTAAAAAGTGCCCAGGGGGGTATCGAAAAATAGTTAATAACGGGTTAATGGTTGTTAAGGAATCGCTTAATAACTAAGATTATTTTATACTGGTAAAAAGTGCCGATAT
>CAZQYD010000082.1:0-6837 GCA_964597465.1 uncultured Piscirickettsiaceae bacterium
CGCACATTTTTTCTCAGTAAAATTCTAATCGCGGTTATTAAGTGCTTCCTTAAGCAAAACAGGTTCGTCATTCTAACAAACATCACAGAAACTTAACGAACTTTATTTTAAAAAAACCATTCTCATTTACCCCGCCCGCTGGTTATTTTTTCTAACCCCATCGTAGACAGATAAAAAACTAGGAATAACCAACAAGATAAGTAAAGTTGAAAACAGCAAACCAAATGCAATCGATGCCGCCATAGGGATTAGAAACTGAGCCTGTAGAGAAGTTTCAAACAACAAAGGCGTTAAGCCAGCGATCGTTGTTAGAGAAGTTAGCAGTACCGCTCTGACTCTTTGTACTGCCGCTTCTTCTAGTGCTTGATTGATTGCCATCCCTTGTTCTCGTAGCCGCTTATAAAAACTGACTAGGATAATTGAATCATTAACTACTATTCCTGACAGCCCAAAAAAACCAAAAATAGACAGTAATGTTAAATCCAAGCCCATCCACCAATGTCCCATAATGGCACCAATCAACCCAAATGGTATTGCCATCATAACGACTAATGGCCAGCCATAAGATGAAAACACCCAAGCGAGTATAATATACATGCCTGCTAAACCGATAATAAGCCCTATTTTCATATCCGAAAAAGACTGGGTTTGCTCTTCTGCCTTACCTTCTAGCGAATAATTTAATCCGTATTTTTTAACCAACTCAGGTAAAACTGTTTTTTCTAATTCCTCTAGAATTAAATTGCCGTTGTTTAAAGTTTTATCTACATCCGCTAATACAGAAATTGCTAATTCCCCATCAAGATGACGAATAGCATCAAAGCCTTGCTTTGTTGTCCAGCTTACCACGGTGTTTAATGGCACTCTCTGCCCATTTGGAGCAACCAGTTGCATACGTTCCAACACCGACAATCTATTTTGCTCTGCTTGTGGCAATTGCAACCTAACTTCTATTTCTTCATGATGGTCATTAAATATTTGCACTAAATCCCCTGAGAAAGAGTTACCTAATTGACTGGCAACAGAAGTATAGCTAAAGCCTAACGCATGTCCTTCAGAAGTTAAGCTGTACACTAATTGTTCCCTACCATAGGGCAAATCATCCCTAATTGCTAATACACCCTTTACCGATGATAAAGCCTGCTGTAAATCTAAAGAGGCTTTTTTTAATATTTCGTGGGATGCACCTTTCATCCTAATATCAATATCACTACCAGGAGGACCCGCCTCTGGTTGACGAATTGACAGCACATCCAATCCAGGTATAACGCCTGTTTTGTCTTGCCATAATTTAATTAGCTCGGCATTACGGGTATTTCTTAAATCAGGGTCAACTAATTCAACCGTCATTCCACCAAAATTTGCCCCTTTATTAATGTCTGATTGGTTATATCTTAGTACCGCTAATTTTATAATACCGGGTTCTAGTTCTTGCTCTGCATCAAGTAACGCTTGATTTAATTTTTTAATATATTGATGAGTTACAGTTTCGGGAGTACCAGCGACAAATTGAACGTCTGCATGTAATATTGTTGAATCAGGTGATGGAAAAAATACAAATCCCACTCGCCCATTCACAATTAAACTCACCACAAAAACAAACATTGCAAGCGTACTCACAATGGTTATTGCTCGATTGCGTAACACGATTTGTATTAAACTACGAAAATAATGCTGACGAAAATAATTTATTTTTTTATCTATTTTATAACGTAAAGAATTTTTTTTAGTTTCTTTAATTCCTTTAAACGCATGATTTAAATGTCCTGGAAGTACTGCAAAGCTTTCAAACAATGACGCTAAAATAATCGCGATGACAACCAATGGTATCGCAAATAACATTTTACCAATTTCTTCACCAATCATCATTAAGGGTACAAATGCGGCAATGGTTGTTAAGGAGGAGGCGACAACTAAAGGAAACATTCTTCTCGCCCCGCCTACTGAAGACTGCAGTGCCGACTCGCCTTTTTCATAATGAGATAGGGCATCCTCCCCGACGACAATGGCATCATCGACCACAATCCCAAGTGCCATAATCAAGGCAAACAAGGTGATTAAATTAATACTTCCGCCAAATAAATACAACGCCATTAAAGCCGCCGAAAAAGAAACAGGAATGCCCACTGCAACCCAAAAAGCAACCCGACCATTCATAAAAATAAATAAAATTAACACCACTAATAACAATCCGCCAAGTCCGTTATTAATTAACAAATTAATACGCCCCTGCACCAAAGACCAGACCTCATCATATATTTTTAAAGAAACGCCGCTTGGTAGAGTGGGACGCGTTTTATCTACCCATTCATGTAATATTTCTGCCGACTTAATCGTATTGCCAGATTCTGATCTCTTTAAAGACATTTCAATCGCAGGCTTGCCGTCTACCAAAATAAACGGTGCGTTATAGCCCGTCTTTTGTTTAATATTAGCAATATCGCCCAATAAAACTTTTTCAAAATTATTCACCACAATCGGTATTTGAGAATACTCCAAAACATTTCTAGCTTGTTGACTGGCTCTTATATCACGCATGGAATCACGACTGCCAACCGTTCCTGCGGGCAAATCTTTGCTCATTCCTCTAATCTGGTTAGATACTTGACCAAGCGTCAATTCATGCTCCTCCAAAACGGATTGAGGAATAGTGATTGCCATTTTTTCTTCAGGCATGCCACTAAAAGAAATTTTATCTATTCCAGCCGCTAACAGCTCTTTTTCATAACGATGCGCTAAATAACGCAATTCTTTTAAATCACCTTTTTCAGTGGTAATTAATAACTTAGCAATTCCCTCATAAAAAATAGCTCTCTTAATGACTGGTTTTTCTGCATCACTTGGTAAATTACGCAATTGATCAACTTTTTGCTGAACTAAATCAACGGCCTCGCCCATATCGGTGTTTTTTGCAAATTTAATAGTGACGGCTGTTGCACCATTAACTGCTGTCGAAGTTATTTCTTCAATATTATCAAGATTACGTAAGGCTCTTTCTATCGGGGAGGTAATTGAACGTTCCATGTCTTCTGAATTAGCACCTACCCAACTCACTTGTACGGAAACATAACTTAATTGCAAGCTTGGAAAAAACTGCATATTAATTTTTGACAAAGCAATATAACCTAGTAACAACATAACTATCATTAAAAGACTCGGGGCTACTTTATGCCTTGCAAGTGTTGCAATAATCCCGTTAGGAACGGTTTCATTTTTAACTGAGTCCATCAATGTTCGCCCTGATTAACCGTTACATTTAAACCATTTATCGCATTAGGAAGATGCGTTGTAAGCACCAAATCACCATCCTCTAAATCAGCCTTTAATAAAACTCTATTTTGTTGATCCACACCCATTTTTTGTACATTTAAACTGACTAACTCTGAGCTATCTTTATCAATAATAAATATTTTATTTGAACCATACAACGCGGAAAAAGGTACTGCAAAAACATCCGTAAACGCTTCGCCTTTAAGGTTTACCTGCATTAAGCTACCTAAACTTACCAAAAACAAATCAGTCGGTACTTGTAAAAATGCATCTAAACCACTAGCAGAAGATTCTCCTGCAAACCTAACAAATGGCAAGCTATATTCTTGCCCATTAAAAAGATAACTTGCCGTTAATTTTGCACCTGATAAGACAGATTGATGAATGTTTTTTAAGTGTGTACTTGGAATTTTGACACGTAATTCTAAGCTTGATTTTTCATAAAAACGAATCATTACTGAACCAACATTAACGCGATCACCTGGTGCCACTAACAGCTTAGCAACTTTTCCGTCAAATGGAGCAATAAGCTCGCCACGCTGTAAATTTAGTTGTGCTTGCTTTAAACTGACCTGTGCTGACTTTAAACTCGCTTCTAATTGAATTAACGTCGCATCAAACTGAGCTACAATTAATTTTGCCGCAACTACCGATTTTTTTTGGCGAACCAAAGCTTCTTTTGCACTATCAAGACGTGTAGCTGAATTCAAGTTCTTTTTATTTAATCGCTGATTACGAGCGACATCATCTTCTTTAATCGCAAGTAATGCTTTTTCATGTTTTAAATTTTGTTTATTGGCTGAATAAGTTAATTTTTGAAGTTTTAAGGTTGCCTGAGCAGAAGTAACATTTGCTTGAGCAATCATAACGGGTAATTGCAAATCATCCTTTGCTAAAGATAAAAGTTTTTGCCCTTTTTTAAAATCCTCCCCTTCTCGAACCCAAGTGTTGGCAACCACACCATTAACAGGTGAGGCGGCATTCACCAACCCATTAGACTCCACCGTACCTAGCAATGGATAAACTGGAGAAATATCGCCCCTTTCGACCATCACGGCATTCACCGTCCAAACTTTCTCTGTTACAGAAACCGCCTCTATTTTTGGCTTGTTTGCAGCCATTACCAAAATAACCGTAACCAGCACCAATAAAATAACCACTAAAATTAAATATTTTTTTAACCTCTTGTTCATAGTGAAATCTCTTTTAAGTAGCGTTTAATATGCTTAAGTCTTTCTTTTTCAATAGCGACACCTATTGCAGCCCCCTTTACACCCGTTGCCATCACCTGCTGATTGTCAACTTTTTGTGCCGCTAATGCCATATTTCTCCAAAACTTTCGTTGTAAATATTCTTGATTTTCAAACCCCAAACGACCTTTTGCATCAGCTTCACAAACCATCAACAATTTGTCAAAAAACTCACCATCCTTCAAACCTAAACATGAAGAAATTATTTTTAAGTAAGTCGTTGCCTTTAAATGTGGCTGATTTTCATTCGTCAATCCTTGGCGAATCACACCATGAAACTCCGTCACTTTTTCTGCCAGCTTCTTTACCTCATTCGGCAAACGATAAGCCAAACAAAACTCCGTCACCAAAGCCACTCCCGCTTGCTCATGTCCGTGATGACGTGGGTATAACTCAGGTGGCGTTAGCCCTTTACCAAAATCATGCACCAAGGCACTTAATCGAACATCAATCGAATCCGATAATTTTACCGAAGCATCTAAAACCATCATCGAATGATTCCACACATCACCCTCTGGATGATGTACTTTTGGTTGCTCTACTCCAATCAACTTATGTAAACTAGGGAATAATACTTCGACCGCTCCGACTTGACGTAAAACTTCAAAAAACATCGATGGTTTATTGGTTTTTAACGCCTTAACCATTTCCTGCCAAACTCGCTCTGGGGTTAGGTTTTTAAGTTCACCCGAAGCTGTCATCTCCGTCATCAAGACAAGGGTTTCATGTGAAACATCAAAGCCCTGCTCTGCAAAGCGTGCGGCAAAACGTGCGACACGTAATACACGCAAAGGGTCTTCCGCAAAAGCTGGCGAGACATGACGCAAAATTTTCGCCTGCAAATCCGCCACGCCACCATAAGGATCAATCAGATTGCCATCGCCATCTTCCGCAATCGCATTAATGGTTAAATCACGACGAATCAAATCTTCCTCTAAACTCACCGTTGACTCAAACGAAACCGCAAAGCCATGATAACCCACCCCCTGCTTACGCTCTGTACGTGCTAAGGCATACTCTTCTTTAGTATTAGGATGCAAGAAAACAGGGAAGTCCTTACCAACCTGCTGATAATTCAACGCCAGCATCTCATCCGCCGTCGAACCCACAACCACCCAGTCTCGATCATAAACTGGCAAGTCCAACAAGCCATCACGAACAGCACCACCCACTAAATATACTTGCATAAACCAATTATCACTTAACTAAATAAACCATAATAACCGATACAGCAAACAAAACAATGTAAAATAAAAAACACGATAAAAAACAAGCCATTTTCAGCTAAAAAGTGCCCAGGGGGGGGGTATATACCAAAAGATCACACTTTACTTGAACGAAACAATGCAAAACAGATTAAAATATGCAAAAGAACTAACTTGCTAAGGATTGATTCAACAAAACATCCTACTGATATTTTTGAATAACGGCTCTTCTTTTTAAAGTTTGTGATAAATATCACAAAAACAACAAGAAAAACTAGGTATCATCACCCGTTAATAGCTAAACTAAAAAATAGGAAACTCATGCTCAACAAAATCCAACCCGACAAATCAGGATTTGTATGGTTGCATCGTTTCATTGATTCTTTGCTACCTATCTCTAGCTTGTACATTATCAATTGGCTATTAAACATACCTTGGCATGACCGATATCTTGCTATGGGGGTAATTGGTGGATTTATTTTTGTGTTTGCTAGTCAACAAGTTGGCGTGTACCAAAATTGGCGTGGACGAGCTTTATTCTCAAGTGCCAAATTAATTATCAATGCCTGGCTGATCACTTGGGCGCTCTTAATTATTACTGCCTTTTTATACAAAGACACAGATAATTTTTCTCGTCTATCCGTTACTAGCTGGGCACTCATCACTCCCCTCCTGTTAATCAGCTATCGACTTATCATTAGAATAGTTATCGGAAAATACCGTAGCCAAGGCAAAAATAGCAAGCAGATTGCCATTATCGGAGCAGGAAGCGTTGGGCAACAAATCGCAACCATCTTCCAAGAAAACTCTTGGCTGGGTTATAAAGTTGCCGCATTTTATGATGACAATACTGAACTACACGGCAAAAATATTAACAGCATTCCCGTTATTAGCGGTACAAATGAAATTGCTAGCACGGTTAATTCAAACCAATATAATGAAATCTATATTTGCCTACCACTAGGAGCTGAACAAAAAATAAAACAAATACTCACAGAACTAACCGACACGACGGCCATCGTAAAATTTGTTCCAGACCTATTTTCATTTGATTTAATGCATGCAAAATCAACCGAATTAAAAGGAATTCCTGTTTTTAGTGTTTATGATAC
>CAZQYD010000083.1:0-6822 GCA_964597465.1 uncultured Piscirickettsiaceae bacterium
AGGGCGTTTAATTAAGGTTTCATGCTCAAATATTAATGCAGGATCAGGATTTGCCATTAATTCAGTTTGTTGTTGTTCGGTTAGTTTTTTCCAACCGCCACTGCGTTTGCTTATCAACTCGTCAATTGAAACTCTTTCTAGCCAACTTTCGATGTGAGAAACTGAAAACTTTCCTTTTCGAAAGTCAATGTATTCAAATTCAACGCCAGATTGTTGAAGCATTTTTTTTGCTTTCACAACGCGGTCGCAATTACTAATTCCAAATAAATAGATCATGGTTAATCCCATATTAAACCTGTGTTAAACTTTCTATAAATTATAACAGTAGGATAGACATGATGGCAAAAGTTCTTGGCTTTAACCATGTAAGTATATTGGTTAAAAATGCACAATTAGCATTAGCGTTTTACCAAGATTTATTCGGCTTAAAAATAATTGAACGCCCCGACCTAGGGTTTGTCGGTTATTGGCTGGATTTGGGAGCAGGGCAGACGATTCATTTAATGGAATTAGACAATCCGTATCAGAATGCGATTAAACCAACGCATGGCGGACGAGATGTACATTTTGCTTTGGAAGTTGACAGCATAGAAGAATTTATACAGATTCTTAATGCGAAAAATATAAAGTTTTCAGCCAGTAAATCTGGTCGAAAGGCTTTGTTTTTGTGGGACCTAGATGAAAATGTCGTTGAGTTATTCCAATTATGAATTAATCGCCTCCTGTAAGTTTTTGGTAATTTCTTTTTTGCACTCTTTTGAATTTAAAGAGGTACCGTCGATGGTACTGATGATAAACACATCTTCTGCTTTTTCTCCGACGGTATTGATTTTTGCATCGTGTAATCTGATTTTAGAGCGTTTGAGTGCCTTACCAATTTTTGCGAGCAGTCCGCTGACATCTTTTGTGTTGATAGAAAGTTCTGTTTTCTCATTATTTATTTTTTTGAAACTAATTTCTGTTGGTGTATCAAATACTTTTAGTAATCTTGGTTCACGCAGATTGATGTCGCTTGGTGCGGTATCTGACAAACTTAATTCGTATTGTAGCGTTTCGTTAATTTGTGCAATTAACTCGTTATCTTGTAACATTTCGTTATTTTTGTCTAAAAAATGTACCACTACTAGGGTCTTGTCTTTTTTACCTGTGTAAATTTTTGCCTCTACGATATTTAGGCGGAGCAAATCAAGTTCTTTGGTGATTTGGGCAAATAGAAAATTTCTATCCTCCATTAAAATGACCAGTTCAGAGGCTCCACGGGTTGAGCTTTTAGCGACATGGGTAGTGATTTTGTGCTGTTTTCCTTCAATTAATAAGCAAGTGATTTTAACTATTTCTGCGTGTCGATGCCTGCTAAAGAACTCGGTATTATCAAATTCATCCCATAATTTGCGGTAGCTTTCTTGTTTAATTCCTCGTTTTTTAAGGGATTCTATTGCACTCTCTTTATGCATTAACGCTAGTTTTTTACGGCTTTTAGGTTGTGAGATAGAATCATCTAATGCTTGGCTTGTTAGATTATACAGGCGTAAAAACAACATGTTTTTCCAATCATTCCAAGTACCCGTTGAGGTTGCAATAACGTCTGCAACGGTCAGTAGGTATAAATAATCCAGCCGCTCTTGCGAACCCATGTTCAAAGCAAAATCATTGATAACTTCAGGGTCGGTTAAATCTTTTTTTTGTGCGACATAGGAAAAGTCTAGGTGCTTTAAAACCAGCCAACTAAGTAATTCATTATCTTTTTGCGATAGGTTATGATGTTCTGCAAAGAGCTTGGCATCAATTGCCCCTAGCTGTTCGTGTTCACCATTTCTGCCCTTAGCAATGTCATGGAATAGACCTGATAACAGTAGAACTTCAGGTTTACAAATTTGGCAGGCGACTTGGTGAGCCGTTGGAAATTCAAAGGAATATTCATGAACAAAAAAACGTCTTAAATTACGAATCACTAACAAGGTATGCTCATCTACCGTGTAGGCATGGAATATATTGAATTGCATTAAGCCTACGATTTTACCAAATGCGGGTATATATGCCCCAAGAATTCCATAAGAGTGCATACGTTTTAAGGAAGCGTTTACTCCTTTTGGTTGGCGAAATATTTCTAAAAATAATGCCTTATTAATAGGGTCTTCACGGAATTGTTTATCAATTAAATGTAAGTTGTTGCGAATTAATCGAATGGTACGCGAACGAATCCCTTGAATCAGTTCATTTTGATTTTCCAGAATAATAAAAATTTCAAGCAGAGCGGTTGGGTTTTTATTAAATAAGCTATCTTTTTTAGCATCTAAATAATTATTTACCAAGTGGAATCTTGGGTTTATATCAATGACTTCATCTTTTGAGGACTTAAAGATTTCCTCCTTAAAGTGTTGAATTAAAATTTCATTGAGTTTAGCGACGGTTTGAGCCTTTTGATAATAGGGTTTCATATAAGCCTCTACTGCTTGAGTTGCCAGCTCAAAATTTAAACCTTGCTGTTCGGCAAGGATTTGCTGGTGCTCAAGCAATAATCTATCTTCAGGGCGTTTTTTTAGACGATGCAGAGTGAATCTAACTTCATTTAGGTAGTCAAAAGCGTCTGAAATCTCTTGGTATTCCGCGTCATTTATAAAACCATATTGAACTAATTCCTTAATAGAATTAGCATTGTAATGGCGTTTTGCAATCCAAAAAATACTGTGGATATCGCGTAAGCCACCAGGGCTTTCTTTTACATTTGGTTCTAGTTGATAAATTGTGTTTTGAAATCGTTCGTGTCGTGCTTCTTGTTCTTCTAATTTAGCCTCAAAAAACTGAATACTAGTCCAAGCACCCTTTTTATCCCAAAGCGATTGGAGATGACGAATATTATTTACAGCGCCCGTTATAAAGCGAGATTCAATAAGATTGGTTGCTGTTGAGACATCTCCTTGAGCTTCTTCAATAGTTTGTGCTAGGTTACGAACAGCGTTACCGACTTTAAAGCCGATATCCCAAAGTAGGGTAATAAATGCAGAAATGTTTTCTTGATACTGGTCACAGTCTTCGCCAAAGATTAGGATGTCAATGTCTGAATAGGGTTGTAGTTCTTCACGTCCATAACCGCCCACTGCAAATAAAGTAAGCGAAACTTGCGTTGTTTCAGGGAAATAATGTCGCCAAAGTTGCGTGAGCAGTTGGTCGGTAAATTGAGAGCGTTCTAATAATAATTTTTTAACCGTAATGCCAGAATCGAACTGCTGATACTGTTGTTCTGAAAACGATTTTAATAATTCACGTCCCGCAGTAAGAATAGCTAAAGAATCATTATCTTGCAGAGTTGTTATAAAATTATTAACATTCATTTAATGGTCTTTTTAGGTAAGAAAGGCATCTCGCCAGTTCGTAGAGTTAAGGCTTGATAACCATCTTTTGTGACCAGTAGAGTATGTTCCCACTGTGATGATAATTTTTTATCTTTGGTTACCACTGTCCAATTATCGCCTAATAATCTGATATCCGCTTTACCAAGGTTAATCATCGGCTCGATGGTAAACACCATGCCTTCTTTTAATACCAATTCTTTTAATTTTGGATCAGTGTAATGAAATACCTGTGGCTCTTCATGAAATTCAGCACCAATGCCATGCCCGCAGTACTCTCTTACCACGCTTAAATTATTTTTATGAGCATGCGTCTCTATTGCCAAGGCAATGTCGTAAAGGGTATTATTTGGTTTAACCTGCTCAATACCCAGCCATAAACACTCTCGGGCAATTTTATTTAAACGGCTAGCAAAAGGTTTAACCGTACCAATTTCAAACATTAAACTGCTATCACCGTGATAACCGTCTTTAATAACCGTGACATCAATATTAACAATGTCACCTTTTTTAAGCTTTTTGTTAGACGGAATACCATGGCAAACCACATGGTTAATTGAAATACAGCTAGAAGCAGGGAAGCCATGATAATTAAGTGTGGCAGGAATGGTACCCTGTTCATTGACCATAAAGTCGTGCATGATTTGATTTAGCGATTCCGTGGTCACGCCAGCCTTGACGTGCTCGGCAATCATTTCTAATACATCAGCGGCGAGCCTTCCTGCGATTTTTAGTTTTTTAATTTCTTGTGCGGTTTTTATTTTAATTGCCATGTTTTCTTATTAATTCTTTGATTGAGATTAGGGTATTATGAAGCATTTAATGCAAGAGTAAAAGCTATGTCGGAAAAAACCTTTATAAAAGGCAAAGATGCGTGTCTTGAAGACTCTATTTCTAAAATGCAAGTTTTGTTAAAAAACGCGGGATTTGAAATTGAAGAAGTGAGTTGGTTAAACCCTGTTGCCAATGTTTATTCAGTGCATATTCGTGATAAAAAATGTCCTGCATTGTTTACCAATGGTAAAGGCTCGTGTAAAAAGTCTTGTCTTGCCAGTGCTTATGGCGAGTTTTTAGAGCGTCTAGCGAGCAATTATTTCTTCTCTGATTTTTACTTAGCAGAACAAACTAAATTTACCTATTATCCTGATGAAAAAGTTTTATCCTTAGCCGAATTTAAAGATGCTTTAACGCCTGAACTTTGGCAGCTGTATGATGTCAAGAATGAATGGCAAGCCAGCGATTTTTTAAGCCTAAATGACGCAGCACAAAGTATCACTTGTTTGCCAATGGTTGAAGCGACCAGTGGTGAAAAAGTTTATTTCCCCGTCAATGTCTTTAGCAACCTTTATGCAAGCAATGGGCTTTGTGCGGGGAATACATTTGTAGAGGCAAAAGTGCAAGGTTTGTCGGAGGTATTTGAACGTTGGGTAAAGTCTGAAATATTAAAACAAAACATCTGCTTACCAGAAGTTCCTAATAAAATTATTGAACGCTATTCTAGCTTAAATATTATTATCTCAGACCTTAAAAAACATGGCTTAGAAGTTTCAGTTAGGGATGCTTCGCTAGGCGGTAAATATCCCGTAATAAGTGTCATTTTGTTCGAACAAGCAACGGGAAAATGTTTTGCATCATTTGGCGCACACCCGATTTTTGAAGTGGCGATTGAACGTACCTTAACCGAATCGTTGCAGGGCAGAAAACTGGGTGAACTAGATGGTTTTCAAACTCCCATATTCGATGCTGAATTAGTTGCAGATGATGAGAATATTGAAAATCATTTTATTGATTCAAGCGGATTGATTCACGCCAAATTTATTTCACAAGATTATGATTATGCGTTTACGGAATGGAATTTTAAGGGCGACACTAAAGCACAATATCAAAACCTAGTTTCAATCATCAATCAACTAGGAAAAAAAGTTTACATCGCTGAATATTCTCATTTTGATTTACCTGTTTGCAGAATTGTCGTTCCATCCATGTCAGAAGTTTTTCCAATTGATGAATTGATGGATAACAACCAAAATCAAGGTCGTGTGTTAAGAGAACTTTTACAAAGCTATTCTGCACATAAAGACGCAGAGCAAACCCTAGAAGAGCTAGAAACATTAGGGTTAACAGATCATCAAGGTGTCGCAAACTTAATCGGCTTGTTGCCCGATGCGGGTAGCAAATGGAAAAAACTGAAAGTCATTGAGCTGAAAATGTTTTTACTACTCGCTAACCAAGATTATGAACAAGCCTATGAAACCTTACAAGACTGTTTTTATTTTGTTGACGACCAGCAACTACAAACCTTCTACCAAGCATTGAGCATGTCACTAGAGATTATTCTCTATGAAGACCAAACGGTTTATAATAAAGCTATGCTCAGCAAACTGTTTGGTGAATCCATCATCGATAAAGTCAACCTATCTATTGCAGGAGAATGCTTGCTATACGGCTTACCCATCGGAGAAGATGCGTTTACACAAAGTAAAAACCATCAAAAATTATTAAAAACATATCAAATAGTTCAGCAGCATAAAAAATAACGTATTTTTTACTAAAAAGTGCCCAGGGGGGTAGGTAAATTGGATAATTCAGTCATTATTAATAGTTTGAATGGTCAAAAAAAGCCCGAATATTGCATTATTTGGCTACACGGGCTTGGAGCGAGTGGTCATGATTTTGAAACCATCGTGCCAGAGCTAAAAACAGGTTTAGCGATTAAATACATCTTTCCAAACGCTCCCATGTCAGCAGTAACCGTCAATGGCGGGGCGGTTATGCCATCTTGGTATGATATTCGTAATGTGGCATCGATTAGTGATGATGTGGATTGGCAAGGCATGCAAGAAAGTGAAAAAACACTAAATTTACTAATCGAACAAGCCGAGAAAGATGGTTTTGAGAGTAAAAAAATAATACTAGCAGGTTTTTCACAGGGTGGTGTAATTGCTTATCGAACGGCATTACAAAGCAAAAAATCTTTTGCAGGGATAATGGCATTATCAACCTATTTACCCTTACAAACTACTGAAAAAATACAGCAATCGACAGAGATTGCTATTTTAATCGCCCACGGTACACAAGACCAAGTTGTCCCATTTATCTTAGCAGAAGATGCTCAACAGAAGCTAACCAGTACAGGATTTAAACCACAGTTAAAAAGTTATCCTATGGCACACCAAGTTTGTTATGAAGAAATTCAAGATATAGCAAATTTTATTACAGAAGCCTTCCAATGAACACAATAGACAAAACCAAAGCACAAATTTTAAAACATCACGGTGGCGATGGCGACCACGCAAGGCAAATGATAACCTCAAGCTATGCTCGTCGTCATGATGAAAATTTTTGGATGTTTTGGAATGAAAAAATCGCGATTAATCATCAGCAAGGCGACAATGTAGTCGATTTAGGAGCTGGAATTGGGCAGTTTATTAACGACTGTGCAAAACGTTATCCAGATTCAAATGTTTATGGA
>CAZQYD010000084.1:0-6679 GCA_964597465.1 uncultured Piscirickettsiaceae bacterium
AAACTGGGCAAAGGCATTGGCTCTAAAATTCGATATAATCGGCCCAGGTTGAATTAAGCTAACTTGAATATTATCTTGTTTGACTTCTAAACGTAGTGTATCAGCAAAGCCCTCAATTGCAAACTTACTGGCGTTATAGGCTCCACGATATTGCATGGCTGCGAAGCCTAAGATTGAACTGTTATAGACAATTTTACCGCCACCGTTTTTCCGCATTATTGGCACAATGAGGTTGGTTAGTTGTTGTGTACCAAATACGTTGGTATTGAACTGAAACTGCATTGCTTCACGACTTAAATCTTCCACTGCTCCAGGCAAGCCAAATGCTCCGTTGTTAAATAAAACGTCAATTTTGTTGTCGGTGAGATGCTTTAATTCAGATACAGCCGATTCAACGGAATTTGATTCTGCAAGATCAAGTTGGATACAGTTAAATCCTTGAACAATGAGTTTTTCAACATCTTGCTGTTTACGGCAACTGCCAATAACCGAATAACCTTGTTTGTGGAGGGTGGAGAGAGCATCTAAGCCAATACCTGTGGAACAACCTGTTATGAAAATATTGATGTTTTGTTTCATACAAACCCGATTGCTTGATGCACTCTTTGTAACGTTTGTTGTGCTTGTTCTCTTGCTTGGTTTGCCCCTTTGTTTAAGACGGCACGGAGTTCCGTTTCATCTTCACGAATAGAGTAAAATCTATCTTGAATGGGTTTTAAGTATTCCGCAACTAATTCACCGAGTTCTACTTTTAAATGCCCGTACATTTTTCCATCAAAGTGTTTTTCAACTTCTGGGATAGACAGCCCGCTAATTACCGAATAAATGGTAAGCAGGTTGGAAACTCCTGCTTTATTTTCTAAATCGTAGCTAATTTTAGTGCCTGAATCGGTGGTGGCTTTTTTGAATTTTTTAAGGATAGTTTTCGAGTCATCCAATAAACCAATGAAGTTATTTACATTGCTATCAGACTTTGACATTTTAGAGGTTGGATCTTGCAAGCTCATAATCCGCCCACCGCTAGTGGTCGAAGCAATAAAAGGCTCTGGGACTTTAAATATTTCATCGTCAAAGCGATTGTTAAAACGTGTCGCAATATCACGTGCTAACTCCAAGTGTTGTTTTTGATCGGCACCAACGGGAACTTTATTGGTTTGATACAATAGAATGTCCGCCGCCATCAAAACAGGGTAGCTAAACAATCCGACGTTGATGTTTTGCGAATGACGGCTAGATTTATCTTTGAACTGCGTCATACGATTCAACTCGCCCATATAGGCTGAGCAGTTTAAAATCCACGCCAGCTCTGAATGTTCTGCAACCTGCGACTGGATAAACAGCGTACTTTTATCAGGGTTAATTCCGCTAGCAAGATATAGGGCAGCAATATCCAAACTACGTTTTTTTAAATCCGCAGGGTTTTGCTCAACGGTAATCGCGTGCATATTGACGATTGAAAAAAGACAATTGTTATCTTCTTGTAAATTGACCCAATTTTTAATCGAGCCAATATAATTACCAATCATTAAATCGCCAGAAGGCTGAATGCCACTGAATATAGTAGGTTTGATAGTCGGTTTGCTCATGTTATTCTCTGTAATGTATATATGTGCGGTATTTTCGCATGTTTAATCAAATATGTGCATAAAAACCGCTAAAAAGTGCCCAGGGGGGTGTTTTTTGGTACCCCCCCTGGGCACTTTTTACCAAAAATTAACTTAAAAAATGAATGGAATTAGTTTTTTAGAATGTTGTTGATAGTTTTCATAGTCTGCAAATTTCTGTTTTAAAAGGAACTCTTCGAAGTGAAGCTTAACCAACAAAGTAATTGCTAAAATAGCGAATACGATAAAGCTTATTGGCTCGGACATAGTCAGTAAAGCGGGTGAGAAGAATAAAAAAATTGAAGCGTACATCGGATGACGAATATAAGCGTAAATTCCAGAGGTCTGTAAATCGGCACCGTCTTTTGGTATTGGTACAATATTAAATCGTCCTAGTTGCAATGCAAATACGCCAGCTAAACCAACTAAAATAGCGAAAGCTTGTACCAGTAATAACATGCCACTACTAAAAATAGGTTCAAGCAAGATGAGTAAACCAATGCTCACAAATTGAAGGAAAACTAATAAAAAGGACACGGTTTTAAAAAAGGGTGATATAGTCATATTAATTTCAGTTTTTAAGGAGACATTACGAAAATGATGTATTTTAGGTTGCTAATTATCATAACGGTTTTAACCATTGTTAGCTGGTTTATTTTAAAACTAATCAATAAACCCCGCCATATCGCGGTGGTTATGCTGGTATGGATCGCTATTTTTGTAGCAGGTGGAAGCTTACTGTATGGAGCGTCTATTATTGTCGCAGGGTTGAATAATTCTTAGTTGTTAAGCGTCTCTTTTAATACGTTGAATTATGCAAAGGTCTCTAAACAAGATTCTTGGAAAATAAAATCTGAGCAAAAACTACATTGTTGGACGCTAGGTTTTAATCTCGCCTTTTCCATGGCAATTCTCTATAAGCTGTTTTTTGTATAGACTTAAACCGATTGTTGTTCGTTAAATTCACGAATCAATCGCTGAAAACTCTGATATCTATCGTAGCTTAATTCATCTTCTTCTACCGCTTGTAAAATTGCACAGCTGGGTTCGATGGTGTGAGTGCAATTGTTGAATTTACATTTCCCTAAAAAAGGTTCAAAGTCTTGATAGGCTTGTTCTAATTCATGTAGTTCACAGGGTGCAGGGCTGAATTGCCTCACGCCTGGCGAGTCGATAATGTTACCGATTTTTCCTTCAAACTCGGGTAAATGGTACAAAATACTGTTAGTGGTGGTGTGTTTTCCTAACCCCGTCGATTCGGATAATTGATTGACCTTAATTTTTACTTCGGGGGCGAGGGCTTGGATTAACGAAGATTTTCCAACCCCTGATTGCCCGACGAATACGCTATTTTTATCAGCGAGTAATGCTCTTAATTTATCCATGCCCTCATCTGTTTTGGCAGAAACGGGGTAGATGTCAATGCCCATTTCAACATAGTTGACGAGTAGCTCAGCAATTGCTTCCCAGTGTTCATCATCAGCGACTAGGTCGACTTTATTGATGACGATAAAAACAGGTAGGTCGAGTTGGTAGGCAACAACGAGATATCTGTCTAGCATATCGGGATGGATGCCTGGCTCAACAGCGGCGACAATCCCTAAAATATCAATATTAGCGGCAACCATTCTTTTTTGCCCACGGAAACCAGGACGAGTGAGTTCTTGGCGACGGGGTTTGTGAGTGGTGACAACGCCCGATTTTTCTTCAATGCCTGTTTGCCAAATCACTTCATCGCCTGCGACAAGTTTTCCTAGATGTTGGCGAATAGTACAGTTGTAAAGCTTGCCGTCTTGCCCTTCCACTAACAGCCGTTTACCAAAGTTGGTAATCACTAAGCCATCTTGTGGTTCGCCAAGTTGTTCGTGTTCAGCAGAGGTTGAAACTTTTTTGTTACGCGTTTCGCTGACACGTTTGGTTTGCTGTTTATTGAGTTTACGTTTAGCCATCTTAGCTTAGCAGTTGATCAATTTTAGCCGCCATAATCACATCGTTTTGGCTGATGCCTTTGATGCTGTGGGTGGTTAAATTAATCGTGCATTGGTTATAGCCAAATTTAATTTCTGGGTGGTGATCTTCCTTGTGGGCAATCCAAGTCACCGCATTGACAAACGCCACGGTTTGATGATAGTTTTTGAAAGAATAGGTTTTTTCAATGTAGAAATAGTTTAACGGAGCATCCCAGCCTTGCATTTGGGCAAGGTGGCTTTCTATTCTTGGAATAATAAGTGATTTACTGCCTTTTTGGATGTCTTGACAATGTTGGTCAACTAATGGGGTATTCTGGTTTTCCATATCATTTCTCTTTACTTAAACTTTTTAAATGTTCAATACGAATTTTTGCAGGCGGATGACTGTCGTGATAGGCTGAAAAAGTAGGGTCAGGAGTTAGGCTACTGGCATTATCACGATACATTTTCAATAATGCCGAAATCAAATGTTTTGAATCGGTCACTTCAGCGGCAAACGCATCAGCTTCAAATTCGTGTTTTCTGCTTTTGAAAGCACTAATCGGAGCGATAAAGAAGAATATGGTTGGTACAACGGTTAAAAATAATAACAGAGCGGCAGCGGGTGTTTCGGAGGTCATACCAAGTTCAGTATAGAAAAAACTTTGTTGTGCTAGCCACCCCAGAAAAGCTAAGCCCATTAGTGCCATAACAAAGGACTGAACCATCATTTTTTTAATGTGCCCATGTTTGAAATGTCCTAACTCGTGCGCCAATACCGCTTCGACCTCTTCGGGGCTAAGGGTTTCGATAAGGGTGTCAAAAAACACAATCCGTTTATTCTTACCAAAACCAGTAAAATAAGCATTGCCGTGTCCCGAACGTGAAGAACCGTCCATCACAAAAATACCATTTGATTCAAAGCCTGTTTTTTTTAATAACGCTTCGATACGCTCTTTCATCTCACCATCTTCAAGTGGAGTGAATTTGTTGAAAATAGGTGCAATCCATTTAGGATAAGCCCAAAGTAGTATTAAGTTAAACCCCACCCAAAAAAACCAAGTGTAAAGCCACCAAACTTGGTCAAAAAACTGGTTCATAATTGTCAGCACCACCCAAACCAAAGGGGCACCGATGGCGAGCATTAACGCCCATTGTTTGACTAGGTCAATCACGAATTTTTTCGGCGTCATCTTGTTAAAACCAAACTTCTCTTCAATTTTGAAGGTTGAAATAATCGTGAAAGGAAGGCTTAATAATGATAAAAACCAAAAGGTTGAAATTAAGAAAGCAGTATCTCGCCAAACGGCAGGGATATCTGTGGCGAGCCAGTAATTATAAATGTCTTGAAAGCCACCACCAAAGGTCATGAACAGTAAAATCGCAACATCAAAAAATAAAACTTGCCGAGACAGTTGTAGTTTCGCGCCTGAGTAAGCCGCCGCTTTTTGATGAGCTTCTAGACTAACAATCTCTGAGAATTCTTCAGGGACTTTACTTTTGTGTAGATTAATGTGAAATTGGTTTTTAACATTCAACCAAAGTTCAATTATTAAATTTAAAATAAGAGAGGTGATAAAAATGGGAGCGATCCAAGTCATAAAGTTTACTTTTAAGTTTGTAGTGAAGCGAGTATTATACCTAAACGTCAACCCCTCTATTTTAGGAAATTTAAATCCATGCTTAAAAAAATTCTGCTTTTTATCCCTCTCATCTTGTTATTTATACTTGCGTTGTCTTTAAAGATTTTAGTTTGGGCAATTAAACGAACCATTGATTTTGGACAAAATCTATTTTTGTCGGTTAAAAACAGTGATGGATTTGCGGAAGCCTATCAAAATTTAGCGGATGATAAATATGCTAAAAGTCGCCTAAGCATGCCAGAAGAAATCATTGCACTAATGGCAAAAATTGCCATTAGCGACGGTAAAGTCAGCCAGTTAGAAGTTGAGTATATGAGCGATACCATTAAAACAATGGTTGGCGGAATGGAAAAAGCTCGTGTACCGAGTAGTATTGTTGAACGCACCAAAACCAAATTATTTGCGATTGCTAACTCCGCTAAGAAAGATGAAAAGACAATTTCTTTTTACACCGAATCACTGCGAAAAAGTAAACCAGAAGTGCGAGCGGGTGCATTTATGCAGATTGTCGCATTTTCATTGCTAGACGGGATTTCTGCACAAACGCATGCGATTTTAAATGAAATAGGCAGTGCGTTAGGGTTTTCAAATGAACAAATTAAAGGCTTGATTAAGCAGGTGGAAGGTGGTGGGTTAAATGGTTCACAATATGATGCCACTAAAAATCCTTACCATGAATTAGGCTGTAAAGACGATGATGATTTCAAAGACATTAAAAAATCTTACCGTCGATTAGTGAAACAAAATCATCCAGACTATATGCAAGGGCAGGGAAAAAATGAAGAAGAAATCAAAAAAACCACCGAAAAAATGCAACAAATAAACGCCGCCTTTGCCGAGATAAAACGTTTGAGGGGTAAATAATGAAGTCAGTTAAATCAGCCAATAATTTAATTTGGATTGACCTAGAGATGACGGGACTAGATCATCGTCATGACCAAATTATTGAAATAGCAACTGTAGTCACAGACTCAAATTTAAATAAAATCGCAGAAGGCCCCGTCATCGCGATTCAAACCGAACAATCCTATTTAGACGGCATGGATAACTGGTGCACTACACATCACGGCAATTCGGGGCTGACAAAACGAGTGATGGAGAGTGCCACCACGATGCAACAAGCAGAGCAGCAAACGCTAGAATTTATCAAACAATATTTACCAAAAGGTAAGTCGCCAATGTGCGGCAATAGCATCTGCCAAGATAGGCGTTTCATGATTGAACAAATGCCTGAACTAGAGCAATTTTTTCACTATCGAAACCTCGATGTATCCACGCTAAAAGAACTAGCCAAACGCTGGGCACCAAACGTTTATTCATCGCATAAAAAACAAGGAGCACATCTTGCACTAGATGATATTTATGAGTCGATAGATGAGTTAAAACATTATCGACGTTTTCTTTTAAGAGAATTTGATAAAAAATCCCTAAGGGAGCCTAAAGTTTAGCTTTTAAAGAAACTGTAAACTAGGGCGAGGGCATA
>CAZQYD010000085.1:0-6585 GCA_964597465.1 uncultured Piscirickettsiaceae bacterium
GCGATAATCGGAGGAGGATACTCATGAAGAAACATGAATGAAATTAGTATATTATTAAATGATTATACAGTCAAGGGTTATTTAAAAAAAATAACAACGATTCGTATTTGCTTATTAATATCCCAAAAAATTAACCTGTACGGCCACCATGTTTATTTATACAACCGTTGATAAGTCCCTCCAGCCTGTAATAAATCATCATGACTTCCAGATTCAATAATATGCCCATCTTCAAATACTAAAATTCTATCGGCTTGTTTGATTGAGCTTAATCTGTGTGCCACAATTAAAGTTGTTCTATCTTTTAAAAAAGGATCTAAATCTTCGTAGAATTTTCTTTCTGTTTCCATGTCTAGTGCGGAAGTTGCCTCGTCCATAATCACTATTTTAGGGTCTTGTAAAATCATTCTAGCAATCGCTAAACGTTGTCGTTGTCCACCAGATAATTTAATGCCATTTCGACCCACTACCGAATCTAATTGTTCATCAAGTTCTTTAATGGTAGTGGTTAATTGCGCCATATCTAGTGCTTTCCATAGCTGTTCATCAGTCATTTCTTCACCCATCGTCAAATTAAAACGAATCGATTGATGAAACATCACCGGGTGTTGCAATACCGTTGCAACATGTTTTCTGACCAATGGCTGCCCTATTTCTTCAAGTGGTTTATCGTTATAACAAATCACACCTGAATCGGCTTGATAAAACCCTAACAACATTTGAACAAGGGTTGTTTTACCTCCACCGCTTGCCCCTACAAACGCTAGCTTTTCGCCTGGATTTATACTGAATGACAGATTATTTAAAACAGGCTTGTCCTTTTTTGGATAGGTAAAAAATAAGTTTTTAACCGCAAGCCCTACTTTTTTATCTTCAAATGGATTTTTTCCTTGTAGCTTAAAAACAGGTTCTTGCTCTAAATCCAGTACCTTATTGATTCGCTCCATTGCACCCGAACCTGCACTGTAACTATATTGAATCGCCAAAATTTCTTGAATCGGCCCCATCATAAACCACAAATAACCCAGTACAGCCATCATCTCACCAATACTTAAACCAGAGAAAACGACCATTAACATGGCAACACCACGAAACACATCAAAGCCAATTAAGAAAATTAAAAATGACAAACGACTAGCCGCATCCGACTTCCAAGTAAAGGCTTCTGAATGGGTTTTAATGTCCATTGATTTTTGTTGAACATAACCAAAAAAACGGTTTTCTTGACTAGAGGTTCTAACTTGTTGTAATGCATCTAGGGTTTCAGATAAGGATTGCTGGAACGCATCAACTGCCGTATTTTCATCTCGTTTTAGCGTGCGTACCTTGCGCCCCATCTTAACCGTAAAAAATACCACCACAGGGTTTAATAACAAAATGAATAACGCCAACTGCCAGTGTAACCAAAGCAATACCACGCTCACACCAACCAAAGTAATGACCGCAATAATCGCCTTGCTAACCGTTGTACCAAGGAAACTATCAAGGGTATTAACATCCGTAGTCATGGTTGCCGTGACACTGCCTGTACCCATTTTTTCATAACGCGACATGGATACATTTTTAATTCTCGCCAACAAGTCCAACCGAATACCATGTGTTACTTGCTTGGAAATCATCGTAAACTGCTGAACCTGCCAAACGCCTAACCCGACACCAATTATTCTTAACAAAATAGTCACCAAACTCACGGCTGCAATATAACCAAATGCGGTTTGCCAATTATCGGGTATTGCCAAATCAAGCAAAGCCAATATTCTTCCAGGCTGATTTAACAACACCTCATCCACCAATAAAGGCAATAAAAGCGGTAAAGGTACGGTTGCCAACATCGCAAAAAAAGCAATCACATTCGCTTGAATTAAGCGTTTTTTATGACGAAGAACTAATTGATAAATTCGTTGCCAACTGTAATGGTTATTTATATTATGATTCAATTAAGGTGCACTCATATAGTGAAAATTTACTATCTACTGTCATGATTTTAAAATTATTTTCAATCGCTTGCGAGATAATCATTCTATCAAAAGGGTCTTTATGATGAAAAGGTAAGCTTGCCAAATGTAATGCACTAAAAGCGTCATAATCTAACAATGAAAGCCCTAGCTTATTAACGGCTTCATTTAAATCAAACTCAACATCAAGTTTTCCAATAGATTTTTTAATCATTATTTCAGCAAGACTAATTGAACTTAAATAAATGTCATTTTTGGTGTTTTTGAGTAGCGTAAGAAATGAATTATTGATTTTACTTGGTTGATATATTAACCACAAAAAAATACGCGTATCTATCAAAATTTTCATTCACTATTGCCATAAAATAAATCATTTATTTCTTTAGATTCATCATCAAAATCATCACTAATAACTACCTTACCCTCAAGGAAACACTTAACAACTATAACACAAGTTGACAAGTTGACAAGGTTAGAATAATTTAAACAGTTTTTTAAAATTAACCGTGGTTTGCTTTGCCGCTTCTTCATAACTGATACCACGCAAATTAGCAATTTCTTCCACCACGTATTTTGTGTAAGCTGGTTGATTTTGTTTACCGCGATACGGCACGGGTGCCAAATAAGGAGCATCGGTTTCGACTAAAATTTTATCTAACGGAATAGTTTTAGCGACTTCTTTTATTTCTTTCGCATTTTTAAAAGTAACAATCCCTGAAAATGAAATATAAAACCCTAACGCCATCGCTTGTTCTGCCACCGCTAAACTTTCCACAAAGCAGTGCATAATGCCACCTACTTCTTCCGCACCCTCTTCTTTTAGGATTCGTAAACAATCTTCTGTTGAGTTTCGAGTATGAATAACTAACGGTTTATTAACTTGTTTAGCGATTCGAATCATTTGGCGAAATCGCTCTTGTTGCCAAGTCATGTCCTCTTTTTCTATATCATAGTGAAAATAGTCCAAACCAACTTCACCAACTGCCAATACTTTAGGGTTATCTAGCACGGCTAATAACTGCTCATCACTAACAACAACATTTTTTGTTTCACAAGGGTGTATGCCCATTGCTGCGTAAACATTGTCATGTTTATTCGCCAAATCTAGCACATCATCCCATTTATTTGGATTAATGGCTATACACATCATCGCCGTTACATCGTGCTCTTTTGCGGTTTTTATTACCTGCTCGGCATCGCCAAACTTATCTTCAGGTAAAATATCTAAATGGCAGTGTGAATCAATAATCAAATCTGAGTTCCTCTAATAAATGAGCCATTAAACAGGCTAAATAATTCTGATTGTGGGTTAAAATTAGTTTGTTGATGTTGTTGCCAAGCTAGACATGTTGCCTCCAACAAAAGTTCTTTATTGGCATTTTGATGCCAAATTTGGCGAGCTTGCAAAACCATTTTCTGAAAGACTAACCAATTTGGATTAAAGGATATTTTTTGCTGATACTGTGCCGCTCGCACGGCTGAAACAGTCCAAAGATAAAAATAATCAAACACCACCTCTGGTGATTCATACTTTAACCATTTACTGACAACTTGCGAAATCGAAAGCTTATTTTCTCTTAACGATTTAATATCACTTTGCCACAGGGCTTCCTGTTCAAACTGATTGGTTTCTATCCATTGCTTAGCTTTAATAGGTGCTGACCAATTAACCCGCAAGGATTTTTTCAAAAGTGCTTGGTCAGCCTGTGGTAGCTGTTGTTGTAGCCATTCCATGCTTTGGTTTAAGGTTGGTGTCGCAAATTTTAGGCTTCGGCAACGACTTAAAATTGTTGCTGGTAGTTTGCTTTGTTGATGGGTGGTTAGAATCAAAATGGTTTGGTTAGGCGGCTCTTCTAACGTTTTTAACAAGGCATTAAATGAAGAAATATTTAGTTTTTCTGCCGATTCAATTAAGGCAACTTTAAAACCACCTTGATGCGAGGTTTCAAAAATTTTACGGTTTAGTTCACGCACTTGGTCAATTGAGATTTCTTTTTTGTCTTCTAACACTTTTAAACGGAATAAATCAGGGTGACTGTTATTTGCAAATAAACGACAAGTTGGACACTGTTGACAAGCCTGTAAACCTGTTTGCTGGCAAAGTAAATCTGCCGCCATTTTTTCTGAAAACTCAACAATGCCAATCCCATCAATTCCCGACAACAAATAAGCGTGACTCAAATTGTTTATTTGTTGTTGCCACTGATAATGCTGAGATTGCAACCAAGGGTAAAGCATTATATGAGTTCTTTTAACGTCTGTTCAATTTGTTGTTGCACGCTGTTCAGAGGTTTACCAGCATCTAACACCTTATAATATTGCGGTGATTGACTGGCTCTGTGTAGATAAGAACGACGCACTTTTTCAAAAAAGTCTTTTTGTTCTTGCTCAAAACGATCGGTTTTTTCACCACGAGATTTAACGCGTTTCATGCCCACATCAATAGACAAATCAAATACAAAGGTCATATCAGGGTGAAAGCCTTGTAACACCCATTTTTCGAGTTCCGCAATTCGTTGATACTCAATGCCACGCGCCGCCCCTTGATAAGCATAAGAAGCATCGGTAAATCTATCTGACACCACCCACTTTCCCGCCTCAAGCGCAGGCATTATTTTTTCTTGAATATGCTGATTTCTAGCCGAAAACATTAACATTAATTCTGTTTCTGCGGTTATTTCAGTATTATTAGTATCAAGTAATATTGCCCGTATTTTTTCACCAATATTGGTGCCACCAGGTTCACGAGTAGTGATAACCTCAATATCGTGTTCCACTAACCAATTTTCAATAAATTTAAGATTGGTCGATTTCCCACCACCCTCCGTGCCTTCAAGGGTAATAAATTTTCCAGTGTATTGATTCATCGTCTTAAATAATCCCTTACCGCTTTATTATGTTGCCTTAGCGTATTTGAAAAAGTATGCCCACCCGTACCACTTGCCACAAAATAAAAGGCTTTAGTTTTTTCTGGATGCATCACCGCCTTAATACTTTCTGCACTAGCCAAAGAAATAGGCGTGGGCGGTAAGCCGTTTATTTTATAAGTATTGTACGGCGTATAAGCCAATAAATCGCGTTTACGAATATTGCCATCATACTTATCGCCCATGCCATAAATAACCGTTGGGTCGGTTTGTAAACGCATACCAATATTTAAACGATTAATAAACACCCCTGCAATTTTAGCTCTTTCTGAGGCGATTCCAGTTTCTTTTTCAACAATTGACGCCAAAATTAACGCCTCATAAGAAGATTTTAACGGCAAATTCTTCGCTCTAGCTTTCCACTCTCGTTCTAATAAATTGATTAAATCATGATGTGAACGCATTAATATGCTCTTCGCACTCTCGCCCTTACTATAAAAATAAGTTTCAGCCAACAACATACCTTCGGTGTGTGTTTTAATATTTAACGCTTTTTGTGCCGCTTCAATACTTGATAAATCTTGCTTAATATTAGTAAGTGCGGTTATTTTTTGAAAACTTTGTTTAAATGTTTCACCCGCAATAAAGGTAATCGGGTAACTAACGGTTTTTCCTGCCACCAACTCATCAATTAATTGGAATGCCGTCCAAGTTGGGTCAATTGTAATTTCACCAGCCTTTATTTTATTACTTTTCCCCTCATACTTTAGCAACAGCTTAAACCAAAGTGGCTCTCTAATTAATCGTTTCTCAACCAATAAATCAATTACTTTTTGGCTAGACGAACCTTTTGGAATATAAATAATCTGCTCAGTCTTAACCGAAGAAATATTACTGGTTAAAAAGCGATAAAATGACCAACCCTCTACCGACAACCAAATTACCACAAAAGAGATAATGAGCGTATATAGCAGCGTTTTATTTTTTTGTTTAGTCATCTAAAGTCTCATATTGATAGCGTAAAAATTGTTCCGCTAATTGTAACGATTTTTCACACGACAAAGAACAGTCTGCTAAATTATTTATCGGCATAATTCCTTTCACCGCATTGCAAAAAAACACCTCTTCCGCCTTTTTTAATTCTGCTAAATCAAACGATTTAAATCGTATTTTTTTACCTTGTTTTTCTAGCATTTTGGCTAATAATTTTAAACTGCTACTCTCAATACCTGCGGTGACTATTTTAGGTGAAATAATATCATTGCCATCAATATAGCAAATGCTAGCACTGGTTCCTGAAATAACCTTACCATCAATATCTAACATCACATTTTCAAGATTATTAGAGCCAATCAACTGCCGTTGAGCCAGCACATTTTCCAAACGGTTTAAATGTTTAACACCTGCCAACAAAGGTTGAATACCCCATTTAACATTAGACAGCCCTGCGTACCCCCCCTGGGCACTTTTTGCTTTGGGAGCATTATTCAAGTACAAATAATAGCTTGGAGAAGCATCTAATAAGGGTTGATAACCCCTACCACCAACACCACGGGTAATGATTAATTTTGCGACATTAAATTGTTGTTCAGATTCGTTAAAAGAACTTAATAGCCAGTTTTTTACTTTACTTTCAGGTGCTATCGTAAAACCCAACTGCTCGGCGGAATCAACCAACCGTGACCAGTGTGCCGACCAGTTGGCTATTTTATTATCAAGCACCAACATCGTGGTAAAAAAACCATCGCCGTATTGCAAACCAC
>CAZQYD010000086.1:0-4838 GCA_964597465.1 uncultured Piscirickettsiaceae bacterium
TCAGCAAAAATAGCGACACTTTTTTCTCAGCCTAATTCTAACCTTAGTTATTAAACGTCTCCTTAAGTGCCTCCTTAAGGAGGCACTTAACAACTGCTAGAATAAATTCAATAAGAATAAAGTAATGAAATTTATAATAAAACTCTTCCCTGAAATTATGGTGAAAGGTAATGCTGTTAAAAAGAAAATGGTTAGCCAGCTTCACGATAATTTAAGAACTCAACTGTTAAGAATTAATTCTAAAATGCAAACTAAGCGTTATTGGGATAAAATTGAAGTCTTTTGTGAAGACGATGAAACAAAATCTGTTTTAAAAATTTTAATGCAAACGCCGGGCGTTGAGCAAATTTTACAGGCGGATCAATTTCATGCAGAAACAATGCAAGAAATTGCTGAGCAGGTGGCAGTATCAGCCGTTGAACGTATTAAAGATAAAACCTTTGTCGTTCGTGCAAAAAGAACAGGAACGCATACGTTTACTTCATTTGAGATGGAACGTTTTGTGGGAGCTCATATATATAGTGAAGGTGATCCTACTGGCGTTGATTTGCATAATCCACAAGTTAAAATTGAACTTGAACTTCATCAGCACCAGTTAAATGTGATTAGAAAAAGACACCGTGGTTTAGGAGGCTTTCCCTTAGGCACTCAAGGTGAATTGCTGTCGTTAATGTCGGGTGGATTTGATTCAACTATAGCAAGTTATTTAACGATTAAAAGAGGAATTAAAACCCATTATGTGTTTTTTAACCTTGGTGGTGATGCACATGAAATCGGCGTAAAACAAGTAGCTTTATATCTATGGGGGCAATATTCTTCATCCCATCGAGTGCAATTTATTACCGTGCCTTTTGAAGAGGTGGTAGCGGAACTATTTCGTTCTAGCCATGAAAGTTATATGGGGGTGATATTAAAACGTTTGATGTTATTAGCATCGGAAAAAATTGCTGATGACATGGGTATTGATGCTTTAGTGACGGGTGAAAGTGTCGCACAAGTTTCGAGTCAGACGTTGCGTAATTTAGCGATTATCGATAAGGTCACGTCTAAATTAGTTTTAAGACCTTTGGCAACGATGGACAAGCCTGAAATTATGGCGATGGCTGATAAGCTAGGTACTCGACATTTTGCAGAAAGCATGCCTGAATATTGTGGCGTGATTTCACAAAACCCTGTCACTAATGGATCGTTTAAGCGAGTTGAAAAAGAATTCGCTAAATTTAATTTAAGCGTGTTAGATAATGCCGTTGAACAAAGTGTTGCAATCCCCGTTGATCAAATTATTGATGACGTTAATAAAAAAACTTCTGTTGCGATTGTGACAGAAATAGCGGGGCAGGTGGTGGTAGATATTAGGGCGACTGAAGAGGTTTCACGTTCGCCATTAGAATTATCAACGGCTTGTCTTGAAATTCCATTTTTTGAACTCAAAAGACAGTTTAAAAAATTAGACAAAAACCAGCAATATCTTTTTTACTGTGAAAAAGGTGTAATGAGCCAGTTACATGCCCAGTATTTAGCTGATGAAGGGTTTGATAATATTAAAGTATATCGACCGAAAGGTTAGGGGATTACTCCTTTCGTAGCTTCTTCGTTATGCTTTTTTAATAAAGCACGCTTTCTTTCTTGCAGATTGTTAGATGCTTGTAGAAATAGGCGCATTTTCTGAATGCTAGTGACGTAGTTTACGGTTTCAAGCCCAATGCGTTTTCTAGCGATGGATTCTACATTATATGACCACTTATAGGGGTTAAACCCTTCGCGCTTTGCCTCTGATCTAAGGCGAATTACCCTTCCTGGCCCGGCATTGTAAGCAGCAAGAGCAAAGTTATTTTTTTCTTCCTCTGTAAATTTTTTGTCTGTAAAATATCGTTCTTTTAAGAACGCAAAATATCTCACGCCAGCATGGATGTTATCTTCTAATAAGTCAAGGTTTTTGATACCTACATTTTTATCTCTCGCGGTAGATAGTTTGATTTGCATAATTCCTCTAGCACCTACAGGACTTATTTTACTGTGATCAAAGCGAGATTCTTGATAGGCTTGTGCGGCAATTAACGTCCAATCAATATCGTAAAATTCGCCATAAAATTTAAGGTAATGCTTTAAGCAGCGCACCTTGTTTAGCAGGTCATAAGTTAGAGGTTCTTCAATCCAGTAGGTGTCCTCGAAATATTTTTTATAGACGGTATTGCCGAGCAGTTTTCCAGGTCTTGCATGATTTTGAATAAAGCGGTTTAATGAAGCTTTTAACTGCGGTAAGTTTTTTTGTATTGCCCAAGAAATTTTAGCATCTTTAAAAAAAATAATATCAGGGCGTATTCTTATGTTTCTTAAAGCGCTTTCCCAAATAAACGCAATATGATTATCAATGACGGTGTAATTGTATAATCCTTTATTGACAAACTCTAGTAAGTCTTCAGCTTCAAGGAGCGGGTTAGCAGTGACAATTTCAATCGGTTCTAACCCTTTTGCACCAAGTAGTTGGTTGGCTTTAGCAACATGAATAATATAGCTACTATTTGCGACAAGAATAATTTGCTTTCCAGATAGCTCTTCTATTGATTGGACATGAGGTGCATTTTTATGTGCAACAAGCACTTCGTCAACATTGGTGATATAAGGTTCGGTGAAATCAACGAGTGCTTCCCTTTCTGGAGTGGCTGTAATTCCCGATGCTGCGATATCTCCGTAGCCCTGTTCTAATTTGGTTAATAATTCAGCAAAAGGCACAGGAATAAAAGAAAGATGGGTTTGGTAACGTTGTTTTAGTGGGCCACGGTTTAATTGTTTTTCGTAGGCTTTTAGCAGGTCGAATTCTATCCCACGAAAGCCTTTCTTGGTAATGAAAAAATTAGTTTTAGTATGGCTTACTAGAACCCTAATAATACGTCTTTTTCTTAATTCGTCTAGGTCACCTGTAAAGGTTGATTGAATTCTGTTTTGGATAGATATTTCTGGAGTGTCGTTTGAAGCGGGCTTAGCCAGCACAAAGTTGGCTGGAAAAATTCCAACAGAAATAGCCGTTAAAGCTAAAATTCGTATTTTTAGGGCGTAATAAAACAATGTTTGATAGCTTTTAAATGATTACCTAGAGAGCATATTACTAGAAAATGTAAATCTCTGCCTATAAAAAAACTGATTGATATATAATACGCACGCAATTTTTAATCTAACTATATGAATAAAGTAGAAAAACCAAGTGAATAATGAAAATAAAGACGCTCCTATGGAAGAAGTAGAGCAAATTGAAGATAATATTTCTGAAACCGTACAAGAAAATGTCGCATCTGACAGCGTACAGGAAGAAAATAAAAAAGACCCACACGCAGACAGAGAAGCGGATAAGTACGAGAACCCTGTACCAAGTAGGGAATTTATCCTTGAGCTGTTTGAAAAAGAACAAAAACCGCTTAGATTAAAACAAGTTGCACAGCATTTTGATATTGAAGATGATGAACGTTTTGAAGCAATATCAAGGCGTTTAAAAGCCATGTCACGTGATGGTCAGCTAGTTCGCAATCGTCGTGGAGCATTTGGATTGGTGCAAAAGATGGACTTGATTAAAGGAAAAGTTTTAGGGCATCCTGCTGGCTTTGGATTTTTAAAACCAGACGATGGTGAAGGCTCAGATCTTTTCTTGTCCGATAAGGAAATGCATAAAGTATTTCATGGCGATATTATTCTTGCATCCGTTATCGGTACTGACCGTAAAGGGCGTCGTGAAGGTGCGGTTGTCGAGATTTTAGAACATAGCAATGAAAAAGTGCTTGGGCGTTTGCATTGTGAAGATGGCTTTGCGTGGGTACAGCCTAACAATAATAAAATTGCTCAGGATATTTTTATTCCTAGTGATGGAACGCTTGATGCCGAAGAATCTCAAATTGTAATGGTTGAAATAATTCATCATCCAACACAACGTTCTAGCGCAATAGGAAAAATCGTTGAAGTAATCGGTGACTATATGGCGCCAGGTATGGAGATTGATTCAGCGATTCACGCATTTGGTATTCCAAATGAATGGAATGAAGATTTAAACGAAGAATTGAACGCCATTCCAAATGAAGTGACGGAAGAAGAACTTGAAGGGCGTAAAGATATTCGTAATTTGCCGCTTGTCACCATTGATGGTGCAGACTCTAAAGATTTCGATGATGCCGTATTTGCTAAACCACGTAAAAAAGGTGGCTGGCGTTTAGTGGTTGCGATTGCGGATGTGTCACACTACGTTAAAGTTGCCTCTGCTTTAGATAAAGAAGCTTACGAACGCGGAAACTCGGTTTATTTCCCACAAAAAGTAGTGCCGATGTTACCAGAAAAACTGTCTAATGAAATGTGTTCATTGAACCCGAAAGTCGATAGGCTTTGTATGGTATGTGATATGTCGATTGGTGCGAATGGTAAATTAGAAAAAACCAAATTCTATGATGCCGTCATGTATTCACATGCACGAATGACTTACAACGAAGTTCATGACATGATTTCTAATCAAGACAGCAAATATCGTGAAAGCTATAAAGGCTTAGTTAAAAATATTGAAGACCTTAATGACTTATACCAAACGTTAAAAATAGCACGTGCAGAACGTGGTGCATTAGAGTTTGATACCACCGAAACCACGATGGTATTTGATGACGAACGTAAGATTAAAGAAATTGTCCCCGTTTTTAGAAATGAAGCGCATAAGGTTATTGAAGAATGCATGCTGATGGCAAACGTTGCAACGGCAAGATATTTAAAATGGCATAAACTGCCGATGCTTTATCGAGTGCATGAAAAGCCCAAGCCAGAAAAACTAGCTAACTTAAGAACGTTTTTAGGTGACTTTGGTTTAACCC
>CAZQYD010000086.1:4848-6408 GCA_964597465.1 uncultured Piscirickettsiaceae bacterium
GTTTAACCCTAGAAGGCGGCGAAGAGCCAACTGCACTAGACTATGCCGTGGTTTCAGAAAAAGTAAAAGGTGAGCCTCATGCCCACATGGTTCAAACCGTGATGTTAAGAAGCATGAACCAAGCAGTTTATCAACCAGAAAACAAAGGTCACTTTGGTTTGAACTATGAGCATTACGCTCACTTTACCTCACCGATTCGTCGTTATCCTGACCTATTAATCCATCGTGCTATTCGCTTTGCTTGGGAAAAGAAAGCGGTTGAAAAATTTGCCTATTCTGAAACGGATATGCAATCATTAGGGCAGCACTGTTCAGATACTGAAAGACGTGCAGATGAAGCCACACGTGATGCGGTTACCTTCTTAAAATGTGAATATCTATCGCATCATTTAGGCGAAGAATATGAAGCCGTTGTAACAGCAGCGACCAACTTTGGCTTGTTTGTTGAAATTGATCCCTTGTATGTCGAAGGTCTAGTGCATATTACCGAATTAGGCGAAGATTACTTCCATTACGATGCCTCAAGACATTGTTTGAAAGGTGAACGAACAGGTAAAACTTATCAGCTAGGCGATAGAATTAAAGTACAGGTTGCCCAAGTAAACTTGGACGAACGTAAAGTTGATTTACGTTTTATTGCGTCAGAAGACGAGCCAAGTGATACTGCTGAAGAGATTGTTGTCGAAGAAAGTACCGTTGATGATGTCGATGGCAATACTGAAGAATCAACAGAAAAGCCTAAGAAAAAAAGAAGCCCACGCCGTAAAGGACGTAGCAGAAAGCCACGTAAAAAAACAGTTAAAGAAGATTAGATGAAGCAAGAACAATTGTATGGCATTCACGCCATTGAAAAATTGATTAAGCAATCACCACAATCAATTTTTAGCTTGGTTCACCAAAAAGGACCTTTAAATAAACGCGTGCAATCTTTAGTGGATCAAGCCCGAAAGCTTGGTTTAAATATAACGGCAGAACCAAAATCTTTTTTCAATAAAATAGACGGTGTTCATCAAGGTATTATTGCC
Source organism: uncultured Piscirickettsiaceae bacterium (assembly GCA_964597465.1). GTDB lineage: Bacteria > Pseudomonadota > Gammaproteobacteria > Thiomicrospirales > Thiomicrospiraceae > Hydrogenovibrio. The sequence goes on from CAZQYD010000086.1 coordinate 5,874, forward strand.
AATGTTGCTAAACAAGCAAGTTTGACAGAGTCAGATTTAGCAAAGCTAGTTGAAAGTATTGACAACCCACTGTTTTTATTCTTAGACGAAGTTCAAGACCCGCACAATCTAGGTGCTATTTTGCGTACAGCTGATGCAACGGGTGTCGATGCGGTTATTATCCCAAAACACAACTCTGTTGGCGTGAATGCAACTGTCCGTAAAGTTGCGTGTGGCGCGGCGGAAACAGTGAAGCTTATTGTTGTTTCTAACCTTACCAGAAGCATTAAAGACATGCAGAAAGTAGGAATGTGGATGACTGGGCTAGATGGTGAAACAGAACAAACAATCTATGACGTTAGTTTTACTGGCTCAGTTGGCATCGTAATGGGAACAGAAGGCACAGGGCTTAGAAAGCTAACCGCCGAAACCTGCGACTATCTTGCCGCCATACCAATGCACGGTTCAGTAGAAAGTTTAAATGTATCCGTTGCCACAGGCGTGACACTATATGAAGCACTAAGGCAAAGAGCTTGATTTAAAACGGTGTTTTAAG
>CAZQYD010000087.1:0-6404 GCA_964597465.1 uncultured Piscirickettsiaceae bacterium
CGATATTGAAATCATGGAAGCATTGCTTAAAACGGGACATTAAGTCTCCTTTAAGTGATATTAAATAAAATTAGGTAAAACTCACCTAAAAAGTGCCCAGGGGGGTAGGTAAAACCTTATTTTATGTGGATTTATCAGCTTTTAATACGTTTATTACTACCAATTGCGGCAGTTTTTCTTGTTTTCACCAAGCATAAAACGCCATATTTTCTTTCGCAACGCTTAGGGTTTAATTACCGCACGGTATTCAAAAATCAACAACCTATTTGGATACATTGTGCATCGGTTGGCGAAGTCAAAGCGGTTGAACAACTCGTACAGCATTTTTCAAAGCAACACGCCATTCTAATCACAACCAACACCCCAACAAGTAAAATCTTAGTTGATAATTTATTTGATAGCAACAATATTCAACACCAATATTGCCCTTACGATTTACCAATGTTTATTAATAATTTTATTAAAGTACACAACCCATCACAACTTTGGGTAGTTGAAACTGAAATTTGGGCAAATATGTTTAATGGTTGTTACCAGAAAAACATTCCCGTAAAAATCATCAATGCAAGGCTTTCTAAAAAATCCCTGAATGTGCCAAACTGGCTAAAAGACACCTACACAAAGACATTGCAAAAAACGACCCAAATACTAACCCGTAGCGAACAAGAAAAGAAAAGATTTATTGCTTTTGGAGTAGAACCCTCAAAAATAAAGAGCTTAGGGAATTTAAAATACTCCGCAATTGCCAATGATAAAGTAGCAACAGCCAATATTAATAGAGACTTTGTGCTACTCGCATCAAGTCATGAGGATGAAGAACTTACCATTGCCCAAATTTGGCTACAACTTAATCGCCCAGAATTATTGATAATCGTACCTAGACACCCAAAACGAGGGAAGAAAATAACCCAACAACTTGAGCAATTAACCAATATAAACCTAGTGGTTTATAGTCAAAATAAAACACCCAACCAACACACTAACATCTACTTATTTGATACCATCGGCAAACTCACCCCATTATTTGCAGAGGCTAAATTAGTAATTATGGGTGGTTCTTTTGTAAAAAAAGGCGGGCATAACATTCTCGAACCTGCATCCGTTAAATCTGCCATTATCACTGGTGAAGATATGTCTGATTTTGAAGATGAAACAGAATTATTAAAAGAATTTAAAGGCATACGACAAGTCAACAGCTACGAGCAACTAGAACAACTACTAGCCTCTTTATTAGATGATAAAAAGGCATTACAACAACAAGGAGAAAATGCCTACCAAGCTACCCTCTCCCAACAAAATATTCTAAACGAATATTTTGAACAGCTTACTATTTAGAAGCTGATAAACTATCAAACAAGCCATCTAAATCACACGAGCTAAGTGTTGTTTCAAATGCTCCATCGCCATTTTTATCTAAACTGGCACTACAAAGTTCATCGCCACTGGCAACGGCTTCTAGTTTAACCGTAGAATTATTACCTTTGATTAATAGCGTGCCTTGTGTAGGGTTCGTAGCTGATTGACTGACTTTGAATGGTACCGTTGTCTCAAACGTTAAGGAACCATACTCTCCCAAATAAATTTTACCGTCTAGTTCTGCGGTAAAAACACTAGCATTTTCAGATGAGCTTAACTCAAAATTTTCAAGTTTAATATCACCAACTTCACTTTCATTAGACTTCAATATAAATAGCTTAGTTTTAATAAAGCTACTTGTTGTTGAAATATTATAAGTAATCTTGCCATCCACCTCTAGGGTTGATTTCTTACCATCTTCAATGACAGAAACATTAAATTCTTCAGCAACAACTGAACCCACTCCAGAAAAACCTTCATCACCAAAACTACCCGTCATAGAAACAGAGCCATTACCTTCCATTTTAAAACCCGACTCACTATTACAATAATTATCTAATACAATTGAGCTTAACTGTTGAGAAATATTAACCGTATAGCTACCGCCACAATTCCCCGACTGGTTTTGTACTTGTCGGTTTAACAACCTACTCTTACTAACCACTGACTTGATATTTTTTTGACTATTTTCAATAATCCCACTAAGTTTATTCGTGTTAGTGGATGTTGTGTTGACATCCCCTGTCATGTCGGTATAAACGCTTTCCGTTAAACTGATTGGAGCGGTTTTCCCTGCATATGAAACGCTACCGCCCATCTCATCATCACCGCCAGACCCACCACAACTTGCCAGTGTGACAGTGGCTAATATTAACAACATGTTTTTATTTAATTTATGCATTATCCCTTTCCTTTTTATTACTTAATCTTGAATGTAAAATATAACATGCCACTTGTCTAGTTGCTGTAATTTAAATCACAAAAAAACTATAACTAATTATTAATTATAGTTTTCTTCCAACAACCCCTGTGCCATAAAATCGGTTTTAACGGTATTAATCATGTTCCAAGGGCCACATAAATACACCCTTTTGTTAGCTAAATCAGCAAAATCTGCCATTACTTTTTCATGTACCAAGCTAGGCATGACTTCTGCATACATTAAATTCTCATGCTGTTCACTCAACGCTATCATGTCATCATGCAAATAAAAATCTTCCGTTTTTGACGCTCCCCAATAAAAGAAAATGTTATTGGTTATTTTAGACGCTAACAATCCGTCTAACAAAGCTTTCATCGGTGCAAAACCTGTTCCGCCCCCAATTAGAATAATATCTTTTCCTGCAAAGTCATCATCAAGAACATATTGCTTATTTGGCCCAGTGACCAGCAATTTTTGCCCTTCTTTTACTTCAAATAATTTTGCCATAAAAGGGGTGTCTGCTTGGTTACGAATATGTAGTTCAATCAAACCATCTTTTCGAGGACCTGAAGCAATTGAATAAGGCTTAAACTCTTCTTCATCCATTCCTAGCATGATGTAATCACCCACTTCATAGCTAAAAGGTAAATTAGGCTTTAATAATAGCAACATAGTATCTTTAGTTGCCAATTCAGTTTTTTGTACGCTAAAAATAAGTTTATCAGTCATATTATCTACTTTTTAAAATTAAATTTTGTCCACACTGGTGCGTGGTCAGATGGTTTTTCCATGGCACGAATATCGTAGCCAATATCGCTTGATTCTACTTTACTAATCAGTGATTGAGTCGCCAGCACGGTATCAATTCGTAAACCTCGTTTAGGTTCAGCGACAAATGCTTTTGAACGATAGTCGAACCAACTCAGCGTTCTTTCAAGATTGTCATTGGTTGGGTTTAGCGTACGAAATGTGTCTTCTAATCCCCAGTTTAATAAGGTTGCCATCCATTCTCTTTCTTCTGGTAAGAAACTGGTTTTTCCTTGTTTTAACCAACGTTTACGATTGGGTTCACCAATGCCAATATCTTGGTCTTCAAATGAGATATTAAAATCGCCAATCACCGTTAAGTTTTGTTCGGGGCTACAGTCATTTTCTAAGTACGACATCAAATCTTGATAAAACTTTTCTTTTGCAGGAAATTTAATCGGGTGGTCACGGCTTTCACCTTGTGGGAAATAGCCGTTTAACACGCGCACTTGGTTACCCGATTGATCTTCAAAATCACCAATAATCATCCGTTTTTGATCATTTTCATCATCGGTTTTCCAACCTTTTTGATGTGCGTTCAATTTAATTGTTTTTTTATACAATAACGCCACGCCATAATGCGTTTTTTGCCCGATATAAATAGCGTTATAACCAAGTTCATCCAAGGCATCTAACGGAAAGTCGTGGTCTTGCACTTTGGTTTCTTGCAAACCGATAATATCTGGATTTTCTTGCTCTGTTAACACTTTTAATTGGTGTAAACGCATTCGCACACTGTTTACATTAAAGGAGACTATTTTCATAAATTTTTTTTATCCAAATAAAGTTGTTAAAATAAGTCATTAAAATTTAATATTAAAACAACTAGGTAAAGTTCGATGAGCAGAGTGTTCCGTTTAACTATTTCTTGCCCTGATAAGGTTGGTATTGTAGCAAAAGTAGCCAGTTTTATTGCCGATTTAGGTGGTTCAATTGTCGAAGCCAATCATCATACTGAAATAGATGATAAATGGTTTTTTATGCGTCATGAAATTTTAGCCTCATCATTAAATAATGATTTAGAGCATTTTAAAGCTAAATTTACTAAAATAGCCGATGAATTTGCCATGGATTGGCAAATAAATGATTCTGATAAACCCAAAAAAATTGCACTATTTGCGAGTAAAGAATCGCACTGTTTAGCTGATTTATTATATCGTTGGCATGAAAAAGATTTACCAGCTGAAATTGTCTGCGTTATCGCTAACCATGATGACTTACGCTCAATGGTTGAATGGTATAAAGTACCTTTTCATCATGTACCCATACCTAAAGAAAACAAAACTGACGCCTTTACACAATCAGAAAAAATTGCCGCATCATACGATACAGATGTTGTAGTTTTAGCCCGTTATATGCAAATTTTACCGCCCAACATTTGCCGTGAATACGCAGGAAAAGTGATTAACATTCACCATAGCTTTTTGCCATCATTTGTGGGTGCAAAGCCATACCACCAAGCCCACACTAGAGGAGTAAAACTTATTGGGGCAACCTGCCACTATGTCACCGAAGAATTGGACGCAGGGCCGATTATTGAACAAGAAGTGATTCGTGTTAATCACGCTAAAAGTATTGAAGACTTGAAACGCTTAGGAAGAGATGTTGAAAAAATCACCCTATCGCGCGGTTTAAGATTTCACTTGGAGGACAGAGTATTAATTCACGGCAATAAAACGGTGGTGTTTGATAATTAAAGTAAATTAATAAATAACCGCAGGCAACCAAGTTGCCAACCCTGGAAAGAAAGCTAAAACCATCAAGACAAATATTTGAATACCAATATAAGGCACAACGCCTTTATATAAGTCGGTGGTTTTGACGGTGGGGGCAACCCCTTTCAAATAAAATAATGCGAACCCAAATGGCGGCGTTAAAAATGCGGTTTGTAAGTTGATCGCAATCATAATGCCTAACCAAATAGGGTCAACGCCCATCATTAATAATACTGGTGCAACCACAGGGACAATCACATAGGTTATTTCAATAAAATCTAAAAAGAACCCTAAGATGAACATAAATATCATCACAATTAAAACGGCAGTAAATACACCCCCTGGTAAATCTAATAGTAATTCATGAATTAACTCATCGCCACCTAACCCTCGAAAAGTAAGCGAGAAAAAGATTGCCCCAATAAAAATCAAGAAAATCATACTGGTTACTTTTAAGCTATTTTGCATCACCTCTTGCAACACGTTTAGATTAAGTCGTTTTTTTGCTAGTGCTAATAATAACGCCCCCAACGCACCAAGTGAAGCCGCTTCGGTTGGGGTTGCAAACCCGCCTAAAATTGAGCCTAATACTAAGCCGATTAAACCTAAAGGCGGGATTAGACTTGATAATAAACGCATTATTTTTTGACGTTTAAGACTAGATTTTGGCACCCCCCTGGGTAGATTTTTACCCCGCAAGGGGGTATAAATAGCGGGGATTATCGATTTTGGTGCCTTCTCAGGTTTAAAGACCGCTACCGAATAAACATAGAGCATATACAACACAACCAACAACATCGCTGGAAACAATGCTCCGATAAATAAATCTCCAACCGCTAGGGTTTCGGGTGAGAAGATGCCTTGATTAAGCTGTGCTTGTTGGTAGGCAGAAGATAGCACGTCGCCTAATAAAATTAAAACAATGGAAGGTGGAATAATTTGTCCGAGCGTACCAGATGCACAAATCGTCCCCGTTGCCAGCCTTGGGCAGTAGCCTTGCTTTAACATGGTTGGTAAGGAGAGTAGCCCCATGGTGACTACGGTTGCACCGACAATCCCCGTACTAGCGGCAAGCAATGCCCCAACGAGAATCACCGAAATGCCCAAACCTCCACGCAAGCCTTGCATCAGTTCATCCATCGCTTCTAGCAGCTGTTCAGCAATTTTAGACTGCTCTAGCATAATCCCCATGAACACAAACAATGGTACAGCCATCAAGGTGGTATTGCCCATCAAACCAAAAATTCGGCTAGGCACATTTTGTAAAAAAGTCATGTCAAACATGCCAAATGCGGCGGCGACCAGTGCAAACGATAGCGAGGCTCCAGCGAGGGTTAATGCCACTGGAAAGCCGACCATTAAAAATAGGAAAACAACCGCAAACAGAACTAGTGCTAAATATTCCATCAGTCTTCCCTTGCCATTGTAAGTACCGATTCAATCATCACCGACAGGGCTTGTAAGCCGAATAAAAATGTCATCGCCAAAATAACTGACTTTAACAAATACACATACTCTAACCCGCCCGCTTCTGCCGAGGCTTCTTTGATTTGCCAGCTCATGGCAACATAATCCCAACTTGCCCAAGCAATAAAACCAATCAC
>CAZQYD010000088.1:0-6213 GCA_964597465.1 uncultured Piscirickettsiaceae bacterium
TTAAAGTAATTGTTTCAACTTCTCGTTTTTGACCGTTGACTATTTGGTAACGAATTACATCGGTATTAGTCAATAAAGCTTGATATTTTAAACCGCCTGCGGCAAAAATAGCTTCAGATATCGTCATGGGTGCATTTGTTGACATAGGGTATAGGTTTGGATACTTAACAAGACCTGAGACATTAAGCAGTTTGGGAGGGTTGTTTGAACTCGCCTGTCTTTTCAAAATATCGGTGATTGTTGCCAGTGTTTGCTTTCTTTTTTCATTCGATACGGTTGAAAAAATATAAACTTGATCGTTGGATTTTAAAATTAGATCATCTATTTGATGGTTTTTAATTTTATTCCAAGAAGTATTGATGATTTGATAATCTCCGCCATTTTTAGTATGTCGCAAAATTATAATGTAGTCTAGGTCGGCATGTTGTTTGAAGTTTTCTTCACTTGTAAGTAGTTTACCTAAAGTTAATCCATGGTACCAAGCCAACTTTCCTGGTCGATTTACTTCACCAAAAAGGGTAATGGTGTTTTTAAATTCATTAACTAAACCTGGTACATTGACATAATCGCCATTTTTAACGCGACTATACAGCCCTTTACTGGTGGTTAAATTTACTTGTTTGGTGGTTTTAAAGCCACTTTTAGTTATTCTAGTGACATTAGTTTTTTTCAAGAATGCGGTTGGTGTTGCTCCGCCACTTAAACGAAGCAGACCTTTAAAAGAACGTTCATTTTTTAGTTCGTAAATAGCAGGGCGATTGACATTACCAGCAATCGCAACGGTTTTGGTGGCAACAGGAATAAAAACAGAGTCTCCAGGCTGTAAACGTACATCATTGCTAGTGTCTCCGCTCAACAATAAGTCATACAAATCCAAGGTGGCAATTAATTTACCACGGCGTTTTAATTGAATTTTACGAAAACTACCTATATTTGAGATGCCACCGCTTACGTACAAAGCGTGGGTAATGGTTGCCATACCGCTCACTAAATAAGAGCCTGGTGTGCGGCTTTCACCCAGTACAAAAATACGAAAAGAACGCAGTTCGCCAAGTGTTATGTTTGCATTAACGCCAATGCCAAGGTCGCTTATTTTATTAATTAAATTTGCTTTGGCATCAGATATGTTTTGTCCCGCAACGCTAACAGGGCCTAATTCAGGAAAGGATATTTTACCGTTGCGGTCAACAACTAACTGATAGTTTTCATTTTTATTACCATACAGCTGAATATTAAGTTGGTCACCTGGCCCTAGAATATAATCAGTAGGAATTGGAATGTCATTGACGGGTGAAAAAGTAGAAGGTTTTCCTGCAAATAAGGACGCACCAAAACGAGATAGTTTTGGTTGGCTAGAAACTGTTTCATCCCTTATTTCATTGGCTTTTATTTTACTTGGAATTATTTTTTGAATGGTATCAATCGTTTTAACAGGCGTTTGGTTGCTTGAAGTGTTTTTTATTGAAGAAGGGTTTATTCCCTGTTGTTTTAAAAGTTTATTTTGTTGAGCTTTAGGTAAGCTTTTAAACGTATTTATTTGTTCTGGAGACGGAGCGGCACTCAACTGGCTAGAAAATAAGATGATAAAACTTAAAATGGTCAGTAAACCAGTTGTTTGCTTAATAAAATGGTTAGATAAAAAATACTTCATTGATTTAATGCTCATTAATAATAAATTCAAGTTAGTTATTATATTAACAAACAGTATAAATAAGTTAAATTTATCGTTAATTTTATACAATTAGTGATTAAGGTCACAATTTAATAAGGGTAAGGTTTGTGACGTTGAGCACATAAATTATTTTTTAAGTGTATTTTTTCTGTTTGGATTCTATAATAGAATAATTATTTACATTTACGAAGTATGAAAAAAATATGAAAAAAATAACAAAAGCAATTCTACCTGTTGCAGGATTGGGAACACGGTTCTTACCTGCAACGAAAGCGATTCCTAAAGAAATGTTAACGGTGGTTGATAAACCTCTGATTCAATATATCGTGGAAGAAGCGGCTGAAGCAGGGATTACTGAAATTGTTTTGGTCACCCATTCAAGTAAATCAGCTATTGAAAACCATTTTGATAAAAATTATGAGCTAGAATCAGAGTTAAAACTTCGTGGTAAAGAGGATCGTTTATCTTTGATTGAAGGGATTTTGCCTAAGGGCGTAAAGGTAATTAGTGTTAGGCAACCTGAAGCACTAGGCTTGGGACATGCTATTTTATGTGCAAAACCTGTTTTGGCAGATGATGAACCATTTGCAGTCATGTTACCTGATGTTTTGATGCATCATAGCGAAAAAGGTTGCTTGGCTCAAATGATGGACGTATTTAATCAAACCCAATCAAGTACGATTGCATTGGAAGCGGTGCCTGAGCAGGATGTTGAAAAATATGGCATTGCCGCCGTTGAGAACAATAATAAGGGTTTAAAAATTACCGAGCTGGTTGAAAAACCAAGTATAGAAGATGCCCCATCTAATTTATCGGTAGTGGGACGTTATATTTTTACCCCTAAATTAATGGATTTACTGGAACATACGAAACCTGGTGTCGGTGGCGAAATTCAAGTAACCGATGCGATGGATAAATTATTGGCTGAAGAGCAAATGTTTGGCTTTGAGTTTGTAGGTGGTAAGAGTTATGACTGTGGGGATAAATTGGGCTATTTAAAAGCCAACATCGAATATGGTTTGCGTGATGAAAAACTTAAAGATGAGTTTTCTCAATATTTGTCTACAATCGGTGATTTATAAAAATGTCTCAGCCTGCATTAACATCTCTCGCCTCGTGGCAAAAATTGTCAGCTCACTATCTGTCAACAATAGAGGGAAAGCACCTCTCTAATTTAATTCATTCGCCTAATAGAATAGAACAGTTTTCGATTGAAATTCCAGGGATGTATGTTGATTTTTCGAAGAATCGTATGCAGGTAGAGACGTTAGAATTATTGGCAGCGTTAGCAGAAGAACAAAATTTAGCGTCGTGGATAAAAAAACTTTATGCTGGCGATAAAGTAAATGACACAGAAGAAAGAGCTGCACTACATACTATTTTAAGAAGCAATAAGCTAGCGGACGATTCTTATGCTGCAAGCGTCCAGCCTTTAGTTAACGCTGAGTTTGCTAAAATGGAAAAAATGGTGGGGCGTGTCCGTAGTGGGCACTGGCGTGGTGCGACGGGGAAAGCGATTACCGATGTCGTTAATATTGGCGTAGGTGGCTCTGATTTAGGGCCGTTAATGATTACCCACGCACTACAAACTATTAAATCGCCTGTTAATATTCATTTTATCTCTTCCATTGATGGCACTCAAACATCCAATATATTAAAACAGCTTGATCAAGCGACGACTCTTTTTATTGTCGCATCGAAATCATTTTCAACAATTGACACGCTCTCAAATGCGAAAACAGCTTTAAATTGGTTGCAAGAACGTCTTGATAAACACGTGTTTCGCCAGCATTTTATAGGCATTTCAGCTAATCCTAAAAAAATGTCAGAATGGGGAATTGTAGAACAAAATCAACTGTTATTTTGGGACTGGGTGGGCGGTCGTTATTCGATGTGGTCAACCATTGGTCTGCCGATTGCACTTAAAATAGGCATGGATGGTTTCCGCGAATTTTTAGCGGGTGCGGAGGCAATGGATAGGCATTTTGCCGAAGCAGAGTTTAGGCAAAATATTCCTGTGATGCTGGGGCTGATTGATATTTGGAATGTTAATTTTTTGGATATTCATCAAAAAGCGGTACTGCCTTATGATGCTAGATTGAAATATTTGCCATCCTATTTAACGCAGTTGGTGATGGAAAGTAATGGTAAATCGGTAGATCGTCAAGGTAATACTGTCAATTATAAAACCTGCCCTATCTTATGGGGCGAGGTTGGACCAAATGCTCAGCATGCTTTTTATCAATTGTTGCATCAAGGCACCAGTGAGGTAATGAGTGACTTTATTGCAATCGGTTTGCGGGATGATTTTAATACCGAGTCAAATGAAGCCGTAGAGCAATCATTATTAGAGCAACACCAATTAACCTTAGCGAATTGCTTTGCTCAATCGCGTGTTTTGATGTTAGGTGACGATGCGATTCCTGAAAATTTGCAGTCTAGTTTTGATTCGCCATTTAAGCATTATTCAGGAAACCAACCTTCCAATACGATTATCCTTGATGAAATTTCTGCAAATACGCTAGGGAAATTAATTGCTTTGTACGAACACAAAACGTTTGTTGAATCGGTTATTTGGAGCATTAACCCGTTTGATCAATGGGGTGTTGAATTAGGGAAATTAATTGCCAATGAAACTAAAAAAGCACTTTCTACTGACGAAGACATGAAATTTGATGTCTCAACTGAAGCACTAATCAAAAGAGTTAAACGATGAATATAACCATTTTTGGATGCGAATTAACAGGTTTAGTGTTGGCTGGTTGCCTAGCAAAAGAAGGCAATAATGTGGCATTGGTTGCAACTGAAGATGTCGATAAACGTTCTGGTGGTGCAAGCTTAACCCATGCAGAGCCTAGCTTAACCTTTCTACTTTCTTCTCAAGTAATTGAACAAAAGCTTGTTTATATGACAGATTGGCATCAAGCAATTGAACATGCTGACATTTTCTTTATTTGTATTAATTCGTGGATGCCCGAGATGGCAGAAAAAATTATTGTTGAAATTGGAAAAAATGCTGCACAAAGTGTCATTGTTGTAAATCAAACCACTTTTTCCGTGGGTAAAGCAAAAGAGTTTGAGAAAATTTTAGAGAAAAATTTTAGAGAAAGAAACGTAAACCTCAAGTCAGATGTGCTTGCTATGCCTGAATTTATTAGTAGGGGAACAGCGGTTAATGACTTTATGAACCCAGACCGTATTGTGCTAGGAGGAGAGGATACTCAAGCAATAGCGACAATCACAGAATTACTAGCCCCTTTTTATAAACAGCAAGATAAATTAAAAATAATGAGCTCTGCCGCCGCGGAATATACTAAGTATGCTTTAAATGCTATTTTGGCAACCCGTATTAGTTTAATCAATGAACTGGCTAATAATGCTGAAAAATTTGGCATTGACTTTGCAGAAGTAAGAGAGGGAATTGGCTCTGATAGCCGAATTGGTTTTAACTATATTGACCCTGGTTGTGGTTTTGGTGGGCCGAGTTTTGCTTCTGATATGGATTCCTTGATAAAAGCATTTGAAGAAAAAGGTGCGGATAGTCGTCTATTAAAAGCCGCCATTGATGAAAATGAAATTCAAAAAGAACTGCTTTTTCGTAAGGCATGGCGTTATTTTAATAATGATATTGCTACCAAGCGGTTCGCCGTTTGGGGGCTGTCATTTAAAGCGAAAACAGAAACAGTCGAAAATGCACCCAGCTTGGTGCTGGTTGAGGCTCTAATTTCACAAGGTGCGAGTGTTGCAGTGTTTGATCCTCAAGCAAATGATTCCTTTATGCAATATTTTAAATATGCTGATTCGGTGATTGTTTCAAATGACAAATATGAGATTTTAGAACAGGTTGATGGCTTATTTGTGTTGACAGATTGGGACGAATTTACCTCGCCTGATTTTAACAAAATGACAAGTTTGATGAAAAACAAAATTATTTTTGATGGGCGCAATATTTATGAACCTGCTGAAATGGCGAAAGAAAATTTTGTTTATTTTGGTACGGGTCGTGGAAAAGCTATTTAAGTCTTTTTTTCTATTGATTGGTCTGTCGCTAATTACAACAAATGCTGTTGCATCGCCAACGTTATTACTGCTAAAAACTTATGATGGTAAACAAGACGTCGTAGGTTGGTTGATGAGTGAAAAACTAGATGGTATTCGTGGGGTTTGGGACGGTTCTAAGCTATTTACCAAAAACGGCAATACCATTCACGCCCCTGTGTACTTTACGGACTCTCTACCAGCTTTTGCCTTAGATGGCGAGCTTTGGACACAACGTGGAGATTTTGAGACGATTCAGTCGATTGTATTACGAAATAAGCCCGATAAAAGGTGGGATAACATTCATTTTTATATTTTTGATGTTCCTAAGCAGTCAGGCGGATTATTAAAACGTCTTACGGTGTTAGAAAAATATTTGCAATCGAATCCTTCTGCTAAAAAAATTATACAAATTATTCCTCAAGTTGTTATTAAGTCGAAAGCCCACTTAAGGAGACACTTAACAACTGATTAAAATTCTGGCAACGCCAAGTTTTCAGCAT
>CAZQYD010000089.1:0-833 GCA_964597465.1 uncultured Piscirickettsiaceae bacterium
TCCGACCTTTGCCTCCGGAGGGCAACGTTCTATCCAGCTGAACTATGGGCGCATGGAAATAGGGACTGACATCAAGAAGAATAGAGAATGGGCTCTAAATAGCCCTACCCCCCTGGGTACTTTTTATCTGGAAAACGACTAAACAAGCTATTTTTCACTTAAAAAGTACCCAGGGGGGGGGTAAGGAAGAGCTTAAGGAAACACTTAACAAAATGAGACCTTTGCATAAATGGATGCACAAATTAAAAAAGAATTTAGAAAATTGTTGAAGATGTTCTTATTGATTTCTTTGACCTCTCCAGAAAAAAGAGGCTGAAGTATAGCAATGCATTCCAATAGAATGCTTAAAACAAAAAAGCCAGTAAAAACTGACTTTTTTGAAACCGTATAAGTAAATACGATTAACGGTAGTAAGAGTGCATCAAATACTCTACGCCACGAAACTGCTTAGTATCAATTGAATCAAACAATTTAGACCACTTTAAACGATCTTCTGGCGTCATTACTGAAGAAGGGTTTAAACCTTTCGTTTTATCACCATAAATAGCTTCAATTTTATTTAACTCATCATGACATTGCTTAACAGTCGTTTTTTGCTCATAAGCTTGTGCGTCAGTAGAACCTTTTTCTTTTGTAATCTTAATGATGTTATCACCATCTGCAATACACTGATCATAGGTAGAAGCTTGTGCGTTTAAAGAAAAAACAGCTATTGCCGAAACCAATAAAGCTTTAAATGTTAATTTTTTCATCCTGTTCCTCCAAGATATTAGAATTTAATTATTTAACTTATTTGAATAGAGTGAAGGTTCGTCACTATACATTTTAGAAAG
>CAZQYD010000089.1:843-6207 GCA_964597465.1 uncultured Piscirickettsiaceae bacterium
TTTAACGCGAGTATTTTGAACGTTTTGCCATCAAAAAGCAACAAAAATTTTATATTTTGCCCAATTCCTTACCTATAAACTTTTCTTGAGGAGAAGTTTAAACATATAAAACTTCAACAATCTCATAATCAACGTTTCCACTAGGGGTTACCACGGTAACATCATCTCCCTCTTCTTTACCAATCAAGGATTTAGCTACTGGAGAATTGACTGATATTTTATTTAAAGGAATATCCGCTTCTTCATGCCCTACAATTTTATAGGTTACCTCCTTATCTGTCTCAATATTTAACACGGTTACAGTTGTTCCAAAAACGATCCTTCCTTTTGCATCAACTTTGGTCACATCAATAATTTGCACGGCCCCCAATAAGCCTTCTATTTGGGATATACGCGCTTCCATCAACCCTTGCTCTTCACGAGCAGCATGGTATTCTGCATTTTCTTTTAAATCACCATGCTCACGGGCTTCTGCAATTGATTTAGTCACTGCTGGTCTATCTATTTTTTTAAGTTGGTTTAATTCTTCTTGCAACGCATCTGCGCCTTCTTTTGTCATTGGGTGTGTTTGCATTTTATTTTTCTCCTAAACAAAAAAACCGTGCTAAAAATAACTCGGCATATACAATTTACAGTTAAACGTCTTGCAAACGCGTCACTTTTTCGTTATCCAAGTAATCCATGGAGGCAACCATTGCTAATGCACCTGCCATCGTTGTGGTATAGCATGTTTTTTGCATCAAAGCTTCACGACGAATACTCGCAGAATCTTTAATACTAACGGAGCCATCAGATGTATTAACGATTAAATCGACTTCTCCATTAACTATTGAATCAACAATATTTGGGCGACCCTCGGCGACTTTATTTACGATTTCACAAGCAATATCTGCCTCATTCAACGACTTTGCAGTACCACGAGTCGCTAATATTTTAAATCCTTTCGCTATTAATTTATTTGCTAGTTCTAAAACTTTAACCCTATCTGCTTGACGAACACTTAAAAAAGCGTTCCCCGAAGTAGGCAATACCGTTCCTGCTGCCAACAGTGCCTTGTGATAAGCTTCCGCAAAATTATCACCAATCCCCATAACTTCACCCGTTGATTTCATTTCTGGGCCAAGAATCGGGTCGACTCCTAGGAACTTAACAAATGGGAAAACAGCCTCTTTAACGGAGTAATGCTTTGGCACAATTTCTTTGGTGAAACCTTGATCTTTTAATTTTTGACCAACCATGCAACGAGCGGCAATTTTAGCTAAGGGTTGTCCCATCGCTTTTGATACAAAAGGTACGGTACGTGAAGCACGCGGATTAACTTCCAAGACATAAATATCTTCACCTTTAACCGCAAATTGCGTGTTCATCAAACCGACTACATTTAGCCCTTTTGCCATTTGAGCAACTTGTTTACGAATTTCATCTTGAATATGCATTGGTACACTATATGGAGGTAGTGAACAAGCTGAATCACCTGAATGAATTCCGGCTTGTTCAATATGTTCCATCACACCACCCACGACGACATCATCACCATCACAAACAGCATCAACATCTAATTCGATTGCATCATCTAAGAATCTATCTAAAAGAACTGGCGAGTCATTTGAAACTTTTACAGCCTCGACCATATAACGAGATAAGTCTGTATCGTTATAAACAATCTCCATTGCTCGACCACCCAGTACATATGAAGGTCTAACGACTAGCGGATAACCAATTTCGTTGGCAAGTACAATTGCTTGCTCCTCACTTCGCGCTGTTTTATTAGGCGGTTGTCTTAAGCCTAGTTCATTCAGTAATTGTTGAAAACGTTCTCTATCTTCTGCCAAATCAATCGAGTCGGGAGTCGTTCCAACAATTGGTACACCCGCTGCTTCTAGGTCTTCTGCCAATTTCAACGGAGTTTGACCACCGTACTGAACAATCACCCCTTTAGGCTTTTCAACTTCAACAATTTCTAATACATCTTCAAGCGTTAAAGATTCAAAATACAATCTATCAGAGGTGTCATAGTCTGTTGAAACTGTCTCTGGATTACAGTTGACCATAATCACTTCATAACCATCTTCACGCATTGCCATTGCGGCATGAACACAGCAGTAATCAAATTCAATTCCTTGACCAATTCGATTTGGCCCTCCACCCAGCACCATGATTTTTTCTCTGTCTGTTGGGTTGGCTTCACACTCTTCTTCATAGGTTGAGTACATATAAGCGGTTGATGTTTCAAATTCTGCTGCACAAGTATCAACACGTTTATAAACTGGACGAATATTTAAAGTATGTCTAAATTTACGAATAAACGCTGCATCGGTATTTAATAATTTAGCGAGGCGATTGTCAGAAAAACCTTTCCGCTTTAACTGTCGTAAATAGATTTCATCAAGTGCATCTAAACCACGCTGTTTTACATCATCTTCTAAATCAATCAGTTCTTTAATTTGTGACAAAAACCACGGGTCTATTTTTGAAATATCAAACACAGTTTCTAAGTCCCAGCCTGCTCTAAAGGCATCAGCAACATACCAAATCCGTTCAGGGCCGGGGTCTCGTAGTTCTTGACGTAAGATATCTTTAATCTCTTTTTCATCCATTGATTCAAGCGACATGATTTCATCAAAACCATCTTTACCTGTTTCCAAACCACGGAGTGCTTTTTGAATGGACTCTTGAAAATTGCGACCAATTGCCATCACCTCACCAACCGATTTCATTTGTGTTGATAAGCGGGCTTGTGCTTGAGGAAATTTTTCAAACGTAAAACGAGGAATTTTAGTTACAACATAGTCAATCGTTGGTTCAAATGATGCTGGCATTGTGCCTGCTGTAATGTCATTTTTTAACTCATCTAAAGTATAACCCACAGCCAGTTTTGCCGCAATTTTAGCGATCGGAAAACCCGTTGCTTTTGATGCGAGAGCGGAAGAGCGAGAAACACGCGGATTCATTTCTATGATAATCATACGTCCAGTTTCAGGATTAATCGAGAACTGTACGTTAGAACCACCTGTTTCAACACCAATTTCACGCAAAACCGCTAAAGATGCATTACGCATAATTTGGTATTCTTTATCCGTTAATGTTTGTGCAGGTGCAACGGTAATGGAGTCCCCTGTATGCACGCCCATTGGATCAAGGTTTTCTATTGAACAAATAATGATGGCGTTGTCGTTTTTATCACGAATAACCTCCATCTCATATTCTTTCCAACCCTGAATAGATTCCTCAACCAACAGTTCACTCGTTGGCGAAAGATCCAAACCAAGTTTACAAATATCTTCAAATTCTTGTTTATTGTAAGCAATCCCACCGCCCGAACCACCTAGCGTAAAAGAAGGACGGATAACGGTAGGAAAGCCGACTCTTTCTTGTACCTTCCAAGCTTCTTCCATATTATGCGCAACATCTGAGTCAGGCATATCCAAGCCGATTTTAATCATTGCTTTACGAAATTTATCACGGTTTTCAGCTTTATCAATTGCCTCAGCATTCGCACCAATAAGTTCAACATTAAACTCTTCAAGTACTCCTTGGCTATCTAAATCTAAAGCACAATTCAGAGCTGTTTGCCCTCCCATAGTCGGTAAGATTGCATCAGGGCGCTCTTTGGCAATAATATTTCTTACCGTTTTCCACTCAATCGGTTCAATATAAGTAGCATCCGCCATTTCAGAATCTGTCATGATGGTCGCAGGGTTAGAATTTACCAAAATAACACGGTAACCTTCTTCTTTCAATGCTTTACAAGCCTGTACGCCAGAGTAGTCAAATTCACAAGCCTGCCCAATAATAATAGGACCAGCACCGATAATTAAAATACTTTTAATATCTGTTCTTTTTGCCATCTTTTTTCCTATTACTTATTTTTGAATTGTTTAATGTTTTCGATAAACTGATCGAACAAATAAGCCACATCATGTGGCCCTGGACTAGCCTCAGGGTGCCCTTGAAAACTAAATGCCGATTTATCTGTACGCTGAATTCCTTGTAAAGAACCATCGAAAAGCGACTGGTGTGTCGCAATCAAATTATCTGGCAGAGAACTACCATCTACCGCAAAACCATGATTTTGTGCCGTAATCATTACTTTTTTTGTTTCTAGATCTTGCACAGGATGGTTGCCACCATGATGACCAAATTTCATTTTTTGCGTTTTTGCCCCCGATGCCAGTGCCAACAACTGATGCCCTAAACAAATACCAAATACAGGAATTTCTGTATTTAATATTTCTTGAATTGCTTCAATTGCATAATCACAAGGTTCAGGATCCCCTGGCCCATTTGATAAGAAAACACCATCTGGCTTCATCGCAAGAACTTCCTTAGCGGGTGTTTTTGCAGGCACAACCGTTAATTTGCAACCACGATCAGCTAACATCCTTAAAATATTACGTTTTACACCATAATCGTAAGCGATAACATGAAATTCATTATTGCTAGAACAGTACTTATGTCCCTCACCAATCGACCAGCTCCCTTCTGTCCAACTAAATGTTTTAGGAGTGGTAACTTCTTGAGCTAAATCTAATCCTTTTAGCCCTGAAAAAGATTTTGCTTTTTTTACGGCTTCATCAGCATCAATATCTGAACCCGTAATAATAACACCTGATTGAGCACCCTTATTACGTAGGATTCGTGTTAATTTACGTGTATCAATATCAGAAATAGCAACAACATTGTTTTCTTTTAAGTAATCAGGCAAAGACATTTGTGAGCGAAAGTTGCTGACTAGCGGTGGACAATCTCTAACAATTAAACCTTGTGCCATAACAGAGCCAGACTCATCATCTTCCTCATTCACCCCAACATTTCCGATATGAGGATAAGTCAATGTAACAATTTGCTTAAAATAAGATGGATCAGTAATTATTTCTTGGTAGCCTGTCAAAGAAGTATTAAACACAACTTCTCCAACCGTTTCGCCATCTACACCTAACGAGCTACCCCAAAAAAGAGTTCCATCCTCTAATGCTAGCAAAGCCTGATTCATATTTAATTGTCCTAGGTTTAAACCCAAAGTAAGCTAAAAAATAGAGGTATGTAGATACAAAAAAACGACACCTTGTCTATAAAAGAAAAGATACCGTTCTAATTGTTTAAAAAAATGACTAATGACCATTCTTTTTTAATACTTCAATATTTTCATCGTACTTTAAGCATATGATTTTTATATGCGGAATTTTACTTTAAAACGCCTCTTCTGTCCACTGAAATAGCGAGCAATAATCAATAAAAAAATAAAAAACTGTCCGTTAGAAACAAAAAAAGATAGTGTAAAATTTATTCTGTAAACTCAGACTTGCAACTTTATGGAAACGCTTAATAACTAAGGTTAGAATTAGGCTGAGAAAAAAGTGTCGC
>CAZQYD010000090.1:0-6169 GCA_964597465.1 uncultured Piscirickettsiaceae bacterium
TTAAGGTTCCAACCAATGCTGCACCGATCGACATACCAATTTTTGCCACATCCATATCGCCACCTAACAAATTCATGGTTAAAATCACCCCCATAACTGCGGCAACGATCCCAAAACCAGGTAATAGACCTGCTATTTTTCCAGTTGCTCTGGGTACTTCCATCATTGATTGGACAATGTCCTCAATCTGATTTTCAAGATAGTCTTCAAAAGACAATGACTTAGGTGGGTTTAACAGTAGATATGAAAAGTTATCAACAATAAACTTTAATAATTCTCGATGCATTAAGACAGTCGGATATTCTGCAAAAATATTACTTTCTTCAGGGCCATTAAGATGTTTTTCCAACGATAAAACACCTTCTTTTCCTGCCAAACGGGAAAGGTCATCCAGCAAAAACAAGGTTTCTTCATAGATTTGTTTATTGACTCGTCCACCTTTGAAATAACGACCAAGATACACCATGGTCTTTTTCCAAACATAGACAGGGGTAGCACCTAAAAACACCCCCAAGGCAATCCCAAGGATAATAAGCAGTTCCGCAGGGTGCCACAATGAAATAAGCGCCCCACCCGCTATCATAAAACCACCAAAGAAACTACCTAAGATGACAATAATTGCTACTACTTTTGAAATCATATATTATTTCTTTATTAAATTATTATTAAATTCAAAAGCAAATAACAAGCCAAATTATACATTCAAAACAAACAACTACTTATCCAATCTAATTTCCGTTACATTTTTTAACGTTCTAGGTAAAACAATTCCTTTTTTAGTTCTTGCGGAAAAAGCCTCCTCCAGAGCTGTCAGCCCGAATGACTTGCTATATTTATTGGCGACCAGTTCAATTTTTTGCCCTTTTTCAAACGCAAATACCGCGGTAACTTTAATGCCTTTTGGCAGGCTAATCAGCTTATTACCCTTGCCTTTTGTCAACTCTGGCAACTCCGTCGCGGCAAATATCAGCATTTTAGGTTCATTGGTGACGACCATTACCCAGTCATCTTCTTTAATGGGTACTGGGCGAAGTAATCGTTCTCCTTTTGGTACACTCAATACCGCTTTACCCGCTTTATTTTTGGAGTGAAGGTTTTTAAATGCGGTTCTGAAGCCATAACCTGCGGTTGATGCCATAAAAAATTTATCGGCATTTTCAGCAAGTAGTACATTTGAAAAACTTGCCCCTGCGGTTAAATTTAAACGCCCCGTTAAAGGCTCGCCATGACTTCTTGCCGAGGGAAGCGAATGGGCATCAAGCGAATAGGCACGCCCAGAGGTGTCTAAAAACACCGCCAATTGTCGGCTTTGTCCACTGGCTTGATCTTTAAAATTATCACCCGATTTATAGCCAAGAGATTTACCATCAATATCATGCCCTTTCGCCGCACGTACCCAGCCTGTTTCAGATAGCACAATCGTAATCGCTTCAGACGGTAATAAATCTTTTTCCGACATCGCTTTCGCTAACGGTAATACTTCAATCGGTGAACGACGATCATCGCCAAATTCTTCAGCATCGGCAAGCAGTTCTTTTTTAACTAAGCTACGCATTCTAGCTTCACTTCCCAAAATTTTTGCTAGCTTATCACGCTCTTTCGCCAGCTCATCCTGCTCAGATTTAATTTTAAATTCTTCTAATTTTGCAAGATGACGTAGCTTTAATTCCAGTACCGCTTCGGCTTGAATATCACTCAAACTAAATCGTGCCATCAACACAGGTTTTGGTTTATCTTCTTCACGAATAATAGCAATCACTTCATCGATATTCAAAAATGCGACTAATAACGCATCCAAAATATGCAAACGGGCATTGACCTTATCCAAACGAAATTGCAAGCGACGGCGGACGGTTTCAAGTCGATAAACCAGCCACTCGGTTAAAATTCCATGCAAGGTTTTTACCTGCGGACGACCATTCAAGCCAATCACATTTAGGTTGACTCGGTAACTTCTTTCAAGATCTGTGGTGGCGAATAAGTGTAGCATTGCCACCTCAACATTAACGCGTTTAGAGCGTAATTCCACGACCAAACGAACAGGATTCTCATGATCCGATTCATCACGTAAATCAACGACCATCGGTAGCTTTTTAGCTCGCATTTGTGCAGCAATTTGTTCTAATACTTTTGAACCCGACACTTGAAACGGCAAGGCTTCAAACACCACATTCACACCATCTTCAACAAAATATTTTGCACGTTGTCTTAACGAACCATGCCCCGTTTCATACAAGCGTTTTAAGTCAGATTTAGGCGTAATAATACTGGCATGATTTGGATAGTCTGGACCCGGGACAATGTCAAACAACTCTTCTTGTGTTAGCTTTTTATTGTCCAACAACGCGATACAGCCATTCACAATTTCACGTAAATTATGCGGAGGAATATCGGTTGCCATTCCTACCGCAATCCCCGACGTCCCGTTCAATAGGATATGTGGCACACGTGCAGGCAAAACCACTGGTTCTTTTAATGAACCATCAAAGTTAGGTGCCCAATCGACAGTGCCTTGGCTGGTTTCTTCTAATAGCAACTGACTAAATTTTGACAGCTTTGCCTCGGTATAACGCATCGCCGCAAACGATTTAGGATCATCGACCGAGCCCCAATTCCCCTGCCCATCTACTAATGGAAAACGGAACGAAAAGCTTTGTGCCATCAACACCATCGCTTCATAACAAGCTGAATCTCCATGCGGATGAAATTTACCTAAAACATCACCAACAGTACGTGCCGATTTTTTATGCTTCGCACTCGCTTTCAGACCTAACTCCGACATTGCGTAAATAATACGACGTTGCACAGGCTTTAAACCATCGCTAATATGTGGTAAAGCACGATCCAAAATAACGTACATCGCATAATCTAAATACGCTTTTTCTGCAAACTGAGCAACCGTTTGATGCTCAACACCGTCATAATTTAAAGTCTGTTGTGTCATATACTAACCTAGTTTTTGTCCTTATTTATACTACCCACAGCACAGGAAACAAACGATTTTGCTTTTGAACCCAGTGCCTCCAGCCCTTCTTGCGTGCCTACTTCGGGGTAACCCAAACCTGCAAGTGTTTTTTTAATATTTTCAACAACGTCATCAGTAATTTTACCCGAAATTAATCCTTGTTCAATTTCAATATCAACCGATTCAACACCTGATAATTCAAGAAGTTTTCCTGTAATATGACTCGCACAACCACCACATTTTATATTCTCTACAACCAATGAAAATTCCATACTACCTTCCTCTAGGAGCCACTGCATAATTATAATCTAGGCGTAAATTTAACATATTTTTAGTAAAAAGTGCCCAGGGGGGGGTGAAATTTAGCATTAATAATGCATTAATTCATCACGTTTTTCTAATTTCTCTATTTTTTTTATCGTATTTTCTTTCAAGAGATAGTAAGTAATTCCTAACGATAAAACAATCGCCGCAGTACCAAACAAATACATAGCAGAAACCTCATCAAAGTCTAAAATAATGACTTTTCGTGCGATTGCCATAAGTGCAGTCGCAATAACCAACTGTAAAGGAATAACATCTGTGCGTAAGTATAGAATAATATTTTGGTATATTTCTATCGCAATTAATACCGCAAGAAAGGCGGCAAATGTTTTTAAAATATCCGTAATTTCTAACAGCATAAAAGGAGGGGCTGCTAACCTTTGGTATAGTACGTAAACTACATCGATAACCCCCCAAAAAATAACAAAAACCATTAATATAGCAAGCACCCTAACCGCATACTTTATTAAATTATTTAAAAAGCCGATAAAAGGTTCATTATTTTCTGTCGGTAATTCATCATGTTTTTTCATAACTAACTCTTTTCGTAACTACTCAGTGAGCTACTCTACTTGCTGTAATTGATTTAACTAAACTTCCGCTAAGTCGCCTTTTTCTTCTAGCCAAATTTTTCTGTCTGCTGAACGTTTTTTGGCAAGCAACATATCCATCAAAGGAATAGAATTTTCTGCATCAAAACTGAGTTGCACCAGCCTTCTTGAAGCGGGCAACATCGTAGTTTCTCTTAGTTGTCCTGGGTTCATTTCACCTAATCCTTTAAAGCGGGTTGCTTGTATTTTTCCTGGCAGTTTTTCAGTTTTAATTCTATCAAGAATTGCTTGACGTTCCGCTTCGTCTAGGGCATAGAATACTTTTTTGCCGACATCAATTCGATGCAATGGCGGCATGGCAATGTAAATATGCCCTTCCTCCACTAGCTTCGGGAAATGTTTGACGAACAATGCACAAATTAGCGTGGCAATATGTGCTCCATCAGAATCGGCATCCGCCAGTACGCAAACTTTTCCGTAACGTAAACCTGAAATATCATCTGAAGCGGGATCAACCCCTATCGCCACGCTGATATCGTGTATTTCTTTTGAGGCTAATACTTGCGAGGCGTCAACCTCCCATGAATTGAGAATTTTTCCTCTTAACGCCATAATGGCTTGAAAGCTTTTATCTCTTGCCTGCTTGGCAGAACCTCCCGCAGAATCCCCTTCCACAAGAAACAGTTCGGTTAAACTAATATCCGATTCTGTGCAATCAGCAAGTTTTCCTGGCAAAGCAGGCCCAGAAGTAATTCTTTTACGCGTTACTTTTTTAGCTTTTTTATTACGATTTTGAGCATTATTAATAACTACTTCAGCAATTTTATCGGCAATTTCGGTATGCTTGTTTAGCCACAGGCTGAAGTTATCTTTCACCACGCCCGTAATAAACGGCACACACTCACGAGATGACAATCGTTCCTTAGTTTGCCCTGCAAATTGCGGTTCTCGCAACTTTGCTGACAGCACAAAACTAACGCTTTGCCAAACATCTTCAGGCGTGACTTTAATCCCTCTTGGTAACAGGTTTCGAAACTCACAAAATTCTTTAATTGCTTCCGTCGTGCCAGCCCTTAACCCATTCACATGCGTTCCACCTTGTGGGGTTGGAATGAGGTTAACGTAACTTTCTAAAACGGGTTCTGAATTTGATTCTAACAACCAAGACACCGCCCAAGCAACACCGCCACTTTCAGTTTGAACATCTCCATGATAACTTTCTAACGGTACTCTATCTAGACCTTCTAGAGATTGATTTAGGTAATCTCGTAATCCATCTTCATAGCACCAAACAGAGGTTTCACCTTTTACTTCATCAATAAAAGTCACTTGTAGTCCCGAACTTAATACCGCTTTCGCTCGTAGTAAATACACTAATTTAGTAAGCGAATATTTAGCGGAATCAAAGTATTTTGGATTTGCCCAAAAACGCAAAAAGGTACCCGTGTTCTTTTTACCAACCTTTCCTGCAACTTCAAGCGGACTGGCTATATCACCATTTTCAAACGCTATTTTGTGTAATTTCCCATCTCGCTTTATCGCAATTTCTACTCGTGAGGAAAGTGCATTCACGACAGAAATACCTACCCCATGCAAACCACCTGCAAACGAATAAGCTTTATTTGAAAATTTTCCACCCGCGTGCAATTTAGTCAAAATAACTTCAACACCCGACACACCTTCTTCTGGATGAATATCAACGGGCATACCACGCCCATTATCTTCAATAGACATCGAACCGTCTTTGTAATGAATAACCGTTATTTCATTAGCAAACCCCGCAATAGCCTCATCAACGGAATTATCAATCACCTCTTGCGCTAAATGGTTCGGTCTAGTGGTATCCGTGTACATTCCTGGACGTTTTTTAACAGGGTCTAGTCCTGTTAAGACTTCAATTTCGGATGCATTATATTGTTCAGCCACACTATTAACCTTATCTATTTTCTGTTACTCTTACTCTAATGAAAACACCACAATATAGCAAGGATTTATTGATGCCAAATAGAGATTTACATAACGAAAGAAGAGACTATCACGCCAGTTCACTTTCCAAAAAAGACATTCAAAGCTCGCCCTTTAAACAATTTAGCAACTGGCTAGATAAAGCATCTACGACAACCAGCATCAAAGACCCGACTGCCATGACGCTTGCAACCGTTGACGACAGTTTACAACCACAAAGTCGAATCGTGTTATTAAAAGAATTTAGCGAACAAGGGCTATTATTTTATACCCACTATCAAAGCGAAAAAGGCAATCAACTAAAAAACAATCCCAAAGCAAGCTGTTGTTTTTTTTGGGCAGACCTAGACCAACAAATTCGCAT
>CAZQYD010000091.1:0-6152 GCA_964597465.1 uncultured Piscirickettsiaceae bacterium
AGTGCAACTGAAAAATCGGCAATCGTTGCCGTTGAGTTGGAAGAAAGTGCTAGAGAGTTAAATAGTCAAGTTTCTGTATTTAAAATAAAAGGTTAGAGTGGTTAGTGTTTATGCGTTTTGGTTAAATATTACGCAATTCATTCAACCTCACACTAAATTCAACTAAAAAGTGCCCAGGGGGGTATAAAAAAACACTTTTTTATACCCCCCTGGGCACTTTTTACTTAAAAATGACAGATATTTATTGAAAACAGTTAAAAACAGTTGGTTTTTAAGTGTTTTTTGTCCCTCTTGTCTTTCTTCAAGTTTAAAATTCCGTTATAATTCCGCTCTTCTTTTGTAGATTTTTATGAATCTATTTAAAGTTTTTAAATTAAATGGCAGAGAATTCTCTGTCTTGAATAAGGAAAATGTTGTGGAATTAACTGGTGCCCAGATTCTTGTCCATTATTTGGAAGATGAAGGCGTAGAATTTATTTGGGGATATCCTGGCGGTGCTGCATTGCCAATTTATGATGCCCTAGATACTGACGCTAAAAAATTAAAACATATTTTAGTTCGTCACGAGCAGGCAGCGGTACACGCCGCAGATGGTTTTGCTCGTTCTACTGGTAAACCAGGAGTTTCGCTTGTTACCTCCGGTCCTGGTGCGACCAATACTGTCACGGGAATCGCGACGGCTTTTATGGATTCAATTCCGATGGTCGTGATTACGGGGCAGGTTGCTACTACTTTGATTGGTTTAGATGCCTTTCAAGAAATTGACACCGTGGGAATAACAAGACCGATTGTAAAACATAACTTTTTAGTTAGAGATGTTAATGATTTAGTTGCAACGCTCAAAAAAGCGTTTCACATCGCCACAACTGGCAGACCCGGTCCAGTTGTTGTAGACATCCCGAAAGATGTACAAAACGCCAAAAGCACCTATGCCTACCCACAAGAAGTAAATTTACGCTCCTATATACCAGTGACGAAAGGTCACAGTGGACAAATTAGAAAAGCCCTTGAGTTAATCATGGTGTCTAAAAAACCAATTTTTTATACCGGTGGCGGTGTCGTACTCGACAATGCTTCGGAAGAATTGATTAAATTAGCCCATGAAGTGGGCTGTCCTGTGACAAATACCTTGATGGGATTAGGTGGTTACCCAGCTTCTGACAAACAATATGTCGGCATGCTTGGAATGCACGGAACCTATGAAGCGAATTTAACCATGCAAAATGCAGATTTAATCGTTGCGATTGGTTCAAGGTTTGATGACCGTGTGACGGGAAATTTGGCTAAATTTTGCCCGCATGCTAAAATTATTCACATTGATATTGATCCCGCTTCGATTTCAAAAAATGTGATAGTTGATGTGCCCATTGTTGGTCCTGTTAAACAAGTGATTACTAAAATGCTTGAGTTTATCAACGCAGAAAAAATGGTTTTTGATAAACAAGAAAACGATGCTTGGTGGCAAGAAATTGATGTTTGGCGTGAAGTACATAGTTTGGACTTTGATACCATTGGTCAAAAAATCAAACCACAAGCGGCGGTAAAAGCGGTGTATGAAATCACCAAGGGTGACGCTTATGTTACTTCTGATGTGGGTCAGCATCAAATGTTTGCCGCCCAGTATTATCGTTTTGACAAGCCTCGTCGTTGGATTAATTCAGGCGGTTTGGGAACGATGGGCTTCGGTTTACCAGCGGCGATGGGCGTACAGCAAGCTTTTCCTAACGAAACGGTTGTCTGTGTGACGGGTGAAGGCTCTATTCAAATGAATATCCAAGAAATGTCAACCTGCTTGCAGTATGGTTTACCTATTAAGGTATTATGTTTGAACAATGGCTTTCTTGGCATGGTAAGACAGTGGCAAGAATTCTTTTATGACCGTCGTTATTCAATGTCCTACATGGACTCATTGCCAGATTTCACTAAGTTGGCAGAGGCTTATGGGCATGTCGGTCTTACCATTGACAATCCAAAAACCATGAAAGAAGATTTAGCAGAAGCTTTTTCAGATAAATACAAAGATAAATTTGTGTTTATTAATGTAATCACTGACCCACTAGAAAACGTTTATCCGATGGTGCCGGCAGGTGCCGGGCTTGACGAAATGATTCTAGTATAAAGATAGGGAGGCAGAATGAAACATATTATCTCAATGTTAATGGAAAATGAATCTGGCGCTCTTTCTAGAGTGTCTGGCTTGTTTTCTGCACGTGGTTACAATATTAAATCACTAGCGGTTGCACCAACTGAAGATGATTCAATGTCACGTTTGACCTTGGTTACCAATGGTTCAGAACATCAAATTGAACAAATCGTAAAACACCTTAATCGTTTAATTGACGTGATTAAAGTGGTTGATGTAACGGAAAGTTCACACATTGAGCGCGAACTAATGTTAGTGAAGATAAAATCCGTCGGTGAAATGCGTGAAGAAATTAAACGCTTAGTCGATATCTTTAGAGGTTCAATTGTCGATGTGACGGCAACAACCTATTCGGTATCACTGGTCGGAGATGCACAGAAGTTGGATAGCTTTATTAGCTCGATAGATAGAGAGTTAATTATCGAAACTGTCCGCTCAGGTGCTCTCGGTTTAATGCGTGGAGAAAAGTCTCTTCAACTGTAAAATATACAAAATAATTATTAAATATTAAAGGAATAAAAATGCAAGTTTATTACGATAAAGATTGTGACCTATCAATCATCCAAGGTAAAAAAGTAGCCATCATCGGTTTTGGTTCTCAAGGGCATGCTCACGCAGCAAACCTAAAAGATTCTGGCGTTGATGTGGTTGTCGGTCTTCGTGCAGGTTCTTCTTCAATCGCGAAAGCAGAAGGTTACGGACTAAAAACAGCTGACGTTGCTACTGCCGTTGCTAGTGCTGACGTGGTTATGTTGTTAACACCTGATGAGTTTCAATCAGTATTATACAGAGATGAAATCGAGCCAAATATTAAGCAAGGTGCGGTATTAGCATTTGCTCACGGTTTCGCGATTATCTATAACCAAGTTGTACCTCGTAAAGATTTAGACGTTATTATGGTTGCTCCAAAAGCACCTGGTCATACCGTTCGTTCTGAATTTGTTCGTGGCGGTGGTATTCCTGATTTAATCGCAATTGATCAAGATGCATCTGGTAATGCAAAAGCAATCGCACTATCTTACGCTTCTGGCGTGGGTGGTGGGCGTACAGGTATTATTGAAACAACTTTCCGTGACGAGTGTGAAACGGATTTGTTCGGTGAGCAAGCCGTACTTTGTGGTGGTGCCGTTGAGCTAGTAAAAGCTGGTTTTGATGTATTGGTCGAAGCTGGATATGAACCTGAAATGGCGTATTTTGAATGTTTGCACGAACTTAAATTAATCGTTGATTTAATGTTCGAAGGTGGTATCGCTGATATGAACTATTCAATCTCAAACAATGCTGAGTATGGCGAATATGTAACGGGACCAAAAGTAATCAACGAAGAGTCTAAGCAAGCTATGCGTGATGCGTTGAAAAACATTCAGTCTGGTGAATATGCTAAACAATTTATTTTAGAAGGACAGTCGGGTTATCCATCAATGACAGCCGCACGTCGTAATAATTCAGATCACGGTATTGAAGTGGTCGGTAGAAAATTGCGTGGTATGATGCCTTGGATTGCGTCGAATAAAATTGTAGATCAAGATAAAAACTAACAATAATTGCTAGAGACCTTTGAATAAAAAACCTGCTTTTCAGCAGGTTTTTTTATGCCTAGTATTTTTTAAAAAACACCGTTGGTTAGTTTTCATATCGGTTAAAATTGGTAGTATTTTTCAGACAGTTAATAATTAAACGGTGTAGTAACAAACATGTACAGAAAGTTTTTTGGGCTAAAACAACTGCCTTTTAAAATAACCCCTGATTTAACGTACTTTTATAAACATGCCTCTCGTGAAGATATTGCCAACTCGATTATTTACTCTCTCTCCAGAGGAGACGGTATTGTTAAAGTCGTTGGTGAAGTCGGATCGGGCAAGACGACACTTCTCAGATTGGTCTCCATAAAGCTTCCTGCGAATATCGAAAAAGTTTATGTAACGTCGCCTAATCTTTCCCCAGTTGATTTTTTAAAACTTATTTGTTCAGAGTTAAATATAGCTATTGAAAAAGATGCCCTTAAATTAGAAGTTATTAAGTCTTTACAAATCTATCTGATTGAAAAACATAAGCAAGGAAAAAATATCGTTTTGTTAGTAGACGAAGCACAGTCGATGACGATAGATACATTGGAGGAGATAAGGTTGCTAGGTAATCTAGAAACTCAAACCCAAAAATTACTACAAATAGTGCTGTTAGGGCAACCAGAACTAGATGTAACATTGAATGACCCAATGTTAAAACCGCTCAAAGATAGAATTGCAAATAGTGTTTTTATCCCAAACCTTAACGCAGAGGAAGTGATGCGTTATTTGAATTCCCGTGTCCAAATAGCAGGCTATGTAGGTGGGAATTTATTTAGTTTGAAAGTGGCAAAACGTATTAGAAAGATTACAGATGGTTTGCCTAGAAGTATTAACCTTTTAGCAGATAAGTTGCTTATGGCAGCTTTTTCCGATGACAGCCAAGAAATAAAAGAAAAACACTTCATAATGATTGGAGAAGAAAAAGCTTTGTTTAAAAAACTTAGCTTTTGGTTAGCTTTTTTATTATTTATTTCTCTATTTAGTGTTGCAACCCTCTATGCATATGATAAATATCGTGGTTTGTCTGAGAAAAAGGATAAGGTTTCGCACGAGCAGGAATTGTCGAAACCAAAGATTGACGATGTTCAACAAATATCTGTCAACAGCGTTGATAAACAACCTAAAAAGCGAGTGGATAATTCTAATGATGAACTTCAGGTATTAACGCGGTTAAAAAGTTGGAAAAAGTATTGGTCTGCACAAGATGTGGATGCGTATTTATCCTTGTACAGTCAAAATTTTGTATCAGAAACAATGAACCTAAATTCGTGGAAGCTAGCACGACGTGCTAACATAGAAAAACCAAGTTATCTGGACGTGCAGATTGCAAATATTAAGCTTATCAAACTAACTAACGGAACGATTGAAAGTTCTTTTTTACAAAATTATAAATCAGATCGTTATTTTGATTCAGTTTATAAAAAAATAGTTTGGAAGAAAGAAGTTGATGGCTGGAAAATAATTAAAGAAAGTGTAGAATGATAGAAATTTTTGCATAAATGGATGCACAAATTAAAATGACTAAATTTATCTAATTTTTATTAGCACCCCATTTATGCAAAGGTTCCTGATAATGTTAAAGTTTCTTAAAAAGGCAATTAAAAAATGAAAAAAATTAATTTTATTTTTCTCGTGGGGATAATGATTAGCTTGACTTCTTGTGGATCTGAGTCGGTTAAACGTGAGGGAATTGCTCCGCCTGTATCAACAAAATTTGATTTGAAGGGGCACTTAACACCAGAACCACAAATTAAGCCTGATACTACAATAAGTCTTGCACCGATTCCGGATTTAGTTAGAACGCAGGCAATTATTATTAACCCAAATACACATGTAGCCAAAAAACGTTATAGTGTTTCAGCCATTAATGTACCAGTCTCTGAATTGCTTTATACGTTGTCTGTTGATGCTAAAAAAGAATTAGACCTTGATTCATCGTTAAAAGCTAATGTAACAATCAATGCGGTTAATCAAACGTTAGAATCAATTCTACAACGTATTGCAGAGCAGGCTGGAGCAACTTACCAAGTCTTTAATAATGTCATCTCGGTTAAAAAAGATAATCCTTACTGGCATACTTACCGAATTGATTACGTTAATATTTCTAAAGAAATAAAAGATACGATGGTCTTGAAAATGGCAGTTGGTACGGGTATTGGTGCGGGATTGTCTCAGTCTAGCTCGTTTGAGACGAGTTCAACCGCTAAACATGATATTTGGGAATCATTAATAAATAGCGTCAAGGAAATTGTGGCAACAAAAGAGCAAAAAGCTGAAGGGTTTATTGTTTCTAGAACGACAAGAGAAACGTTGGGGGCTAGAAACAATAATAATACGAAAAACAGTGCTTTAAGCCAAGAAAGAGGGTTAAAAATTCAAAGAGGCGGTCGGTCTAATTCAGAAAACCAGTCTAACCATACTACAACGAAAGTTAAGCAATC
>CAZQYD010000092.1:0-4652 GCA_964597465.1 uncultured Piscirickettsiaceae bacterium
TAATGCAGACGCAAATCTTGGTACAGGTGCCGCAAATGATGGTAATGGTAACGGAGTAGTTAGTGGTGGTGCGCAGTTTTTATGTGCTAATACAGCACAAGAATCATGTCGTGCATTTATTCACTTAAGAGCGGCAAACTTAATTTCTGGTTCTGGTGATACTAATCCTAAAAACCCATTTGGTGGTTCCGTAGTGGTTGCTGATAGTACTTATAACGGTACACGTGCACATTGGGTTCAGTTTGATAACGTTCCTTCTGATGCCGCCCAAATATTAGACCGTAAATATGATGATGGAGTGTTTAATACTGGTTCAATTCAAGGTAGTGCCGTTTACGGTGGTGCCATTGTAGATTTACGTATGATTATGTAAAAACTGTTTAGGGTTATAATCCTAAACCTTTAATACTTTTATTAAGCCCTGTCATTTTTTGACGGGGCTTTTTTGTTTGTAAAAATAATAATATGTTAAAATTACATTCCTAATTTTTTAAAGGTTTGTCGATGTCTGTTTTGCCTATTCACAAGTCGCCATTTACAGGTGGGCTATTTATTAAAACCTATGGTTGTCAGATGAATGAATATGATTCTGACCGTATGGCAAAGTTGCTAGAAAAGACTTTTGGTTTGCAGTTAGTGGATTCACCAGATGATGCGGATATGATGATTTTAAATACCTGCTCAATACGTGAAAAAGCACAAGAAAAAGTATTTGATGAATTAGGCCGTTTGAGAAAGTGGAAAGAAAAAAAACTTAGCAGAATCGTTGCGGTAGGCGGTTGCGTCGCATCGCAAGAAGGTAATGTTATTCGTCAGAGAGCTCCTATTGTAGATGTTATTTTTGGTCCGCAAACCTTACATCGTTTACCTGCTATGATTGAACAGGCATTAGAACAACGTGCTAATTATGCCGAAAAGAAAAAGCTTAATAAAAAATTAAAGCAACGAGCGGTTATTGATATTTCTTTTCCTGAAATTGAGAAGTTTGATAACCTTGCCGCCCCAGAGTCAAATGGAGTTTCTGCTTTTGTTTCAGTGATGGAAGGTTGCTCTAAATATTGTACGTTTTGTGTGGTTCCCTATACGCGTGGTGAAGAATTTAGTCGTCCGTTTGAAGACGTGATGGAAGAAGTCACCATTCTAGCGAAACAAGGCGTACGAGAAGTGAACTTGCTTGGTCAAAACGTTAATGCTTATCAAGGATTAATGGAAGATGGTGATGTCGCTGATTTAGCTGTTTTGATTCATGCTGTTCGTGCCGTGGACGGCATTGATCGTATTCGCTATACCACTTCACACCCAAATGAAATGACGCAAAGTTTGATTGATTGTTATGAAGAAGTTCCCGAGTTAGTCTCTCATTTGCATTTGCCGATTCAAACGGGGTCAGACCCCGTACTCGCAATGATGCGACGTGGGCATATGGTGATTGAATATAAGTCTATTATTCGTAAAATCCGTAAAATCCGTCCAGATTTAGCACTATCGGGTGATTTTATTATCGGCTTTCCAGGTGAAACCTGCGACCATTTCAAGCAAACATTAAAGTTAGTTAAAGAACTTAATTACGATCGTTCATTTAGTTTTATTTATAGCCCTAGACCAGGTACGCCCGCAGCAGATTTTCCCGACGATGTTGATTTGGCTATGAAAAAACGCCGCTTGCAAGCGATGCAAGACATGCTGAATGAACAGACGGCGGCAATTAGTTTGTCAATGCAAGATTCTATGCAACGGGTACTGGTTGAAAGCTTATCGCGTAAGTCTGTTGAGGACTTAACTGGGCGAACAGAAAACAACCGTGTGGTGAACTTTAAAGGCTCCGCGGAATTAATCGGTCAATTTGTTGATGTTAAAATTACTGAAGCTTATAAAAATTCATTACGTGGCGAATTGGTAGCCACACCCGAAGCGGATAAATACGCTAGTCCTCAATATATCGCGCTATAAATCTATTTTGAAAACTTACCAAACCATTCATCTTACCCTTGCCCCTGAAAATAATAATGCCCTGTTAAATTTCTTAGGCTCACACTCGGAACATTTAAACCAAATGGAGATCTACCTAGGTATTGAGTTAAATAATTTAGGCTTTGATTTTACCGTAACAGGTTTACCTGAAAGACTTGTAAAAACCGAGCAGTTTATTCGCGATTTGTATAAAACCGCTCAAACAGAAACGCTTGAACCTAAAAAAGTACATATAGCATTACAGGCGGTTAATTTCAATGGCGATTTATTGGAAGAAGACGAAAGTATTTATCTAAAGCTTAAACGAAAATCACTGAAAACACGTAATCCAAACCAAGCTAACTACATTAAAATGATTCGTCAGAATGATGTTAATTTTGGTATAGGTCCTGCGGGAACTGGAAAAACGTATTTAGCGGTAGCGGCGGCGGTTGAAGCCTTAGAAAAAGAAGAGGTTAGACGAATTATTTTAACCCGTCCGGCGGTAGAGGCTGGCGAAAAGCTAGGTTTTTTACCTGGTGATTTAAGTCAAAAGGTTGACCCTTACCTGCGCCCTTTATTTGATGCGTTATTTGAAATGCTTGGCTTTGACTATGTCGAAAAGCTGATTGAGCGTCACGTAATAGAAGTCGCACCCTTGGCATTTATGCGTGGTAGAACTTTGAATGAATCGTTTATGATTTTAGATGAAGCCCAAAATACTACGCCAGAGCAAATGAAAATGTTCTTAACACGCATAGGATTTGGCTCTAAAGCGGTGATTACGGGTGATATTACCCAGTGTGATTTACCAAATCATCAGAAGTCAGGTTTACGCAATGCAATTGATGTATTAGAAGGCGTGCCAGATATTGGTTTTACTTTTTTTAAAGCCAAAGATGTTGTTCGTCATCGCATGGTGCAAAATATTGTCCGTGCCTATGACCAGTTTGAAAAACGTACAAAATGACTGTAACGACTCAGATTCAACTTAATTATCAGAATGCGTTACAAGAAAATAGCGTTTTGTTTGTTCCGACTGAAGCGGAGGTATTATCTTGGCTAGTCCTTACCCTAGAGCAACTTAAAGAAAAAAAACCGCTTGAATTAACGGTTAGAATTGTTGAATCGGTTGAAATTATTCAGTTAAATGCAGATTATCGTCAAAAAAATAAGCCAACTAATGTCCTGTCTTTTCCATTTGAACAACCCGAAATAGAGGAGTTGATAGAGGAAGATGATTACTTAGGGGATGTTGTAATCTGTGCGGAAGTAGTGAATAATGAAGCTAAGCAACAAGGAAAAGCCTTAAAATCACATTGGCAACATATGATTGTACATGGTTGTTTACATCTTTATGGTTATGACCATCTTAGCGATGAAGAAGCCTTAGAAATGGAAAGTTTAGAAATATTAATTTTAAAAGAAATGGGAATTGCATCACCTTATGAGTGAAGAAATTACAGCAGTAGGTTGGTTTGGAAAGTTAGTTAAAGTTTTTTCGAAAGAGCCGGAAAATCGTGAAGAGCTAGAGCATATCCTTGAAGAAGCTCAGGCTCAAGATTTAATCGAGATGGACTCCCTTTCAATGTTAAAGGGGGTTTTGGATGTTGCTAAATACCGTGTTAGAGATGTGATGATTCCAAAAGTTCAAGTGTCGTTTATTGATGAACAGCATTCCTTGCAATCCACTCTTAATTATATGCTTGAGACATCACACTCTCGTTATCCTGTGTTTTCTGAAACGGATGAAATTGTCGGCGTGTTATTAGCAAAAGATGTTTTAAAAGCAATGGTTAAAAAAGAGTTAACTACGCTTGAAGACTTAAAAAAACTTTATCGCCAACCAGAAATGGTCTCGGAAAGTAAACGCTTAAATATTTTGTTAAAAGACTTTAAAAATAGCCGTCATCATATGGCGTTGGTGGTTGACGAGTATGGTGAGTTTGCAGGTTTGGTTACCATTGAAGATGTACTAGAACAAATCGTGGGCGAGATTGAAGATGAGCATGATGAAGTTGAAGAAACCATTCAAAAACATGTTTCAGGCGGGTTTTTAGTTGATGCGATAACCTCGGTTGCAGAGTTTAATGTTTTTTTCAAAACCGATTTGAGTAATGAAAAGATTGAAACGATTGGCGGGTTAGTTTTGAAGCAGTTGGGTCGTATTCCAGCAAAAAAAGAAATATTTGAATTTGCGGGCTTTCAGTTTCAAGTCTATAAATCAAACTCAAGAAAAGTAGATGAATTTTTAGTTGTTAGTTCGCGTGAACTAACAGGCTCTGCAGAAAGTGTAGATGAAGCTAAAAGCTAGCTTTTTATTGGTGTTTCTACCCAATAAGCCCGCCTTTTATGCGTTTTTATTAGGATGTTTGGCTATTTTAGCTTACGCCCCTGTGGGTGTTTCTCCCGTCATTCTTATTTCTTTAATGGGGCTATTTTGGCTGTGGCATAAATCAGACAGCTATTTAAACGCGATGAGAATTGGTTTATGGTTTGGTATCGGTTTTTTTGGTGTCGGAGTTAGTTGGCTGATTTCTAGTATGTATGTCTTTTCGGGAATGCCTTTATGGCTATCTATCTTAGCGACATTCGGTTTCGTATTATTTTTATCGCTTTATTTCATGCTAGCAAGCTGGCTAGTTCACTATTTCCACCACCCTAAACAAACATGGCGTAGCATTGCTTTTATGATGCCTGTG
>CAZQYD010000092.1:4752-6115 GCA_964597465.1 uncultured Piscirickettsiaceae bacterium
GATATAGCCTTGATTCAAGCCAATATCAGCCAAGATAAAAAATGGCTGCCAGAAGAATTTATGCCGACGATAAAAAGTTATATCAAATTGAGCAAACAACACCTTGATGCGGATGTCATTGTTTGGGCTGAAACGTCAATTCCCGCTTATTTTGACCAGGTCGAACACGGAGTGTTAAAAGATTTTTTAACTGATGCAAAATTGCTAGAAAAAGATATTTTGATGGGTGCAATTACTCGAGACCCTCAGACAGGCGAGTATTATAATGCGTTGGTGAATGCCAAGAATACTGAATTGGAGTATCGTAAAATCCACCTCGTTCCATTTAGCGAATTTTTTCCGTTTCCAAAGGTTTTTGAATTTCTAACTTCGCTGTTCAATATACCATTTTCAGAGTTTGGGGCAGGCGATGAAAGCCAGCCACCAATGGCATTAGCAGGGAAAAAAGTAGGGCTGTCAATTTGTTATGAAATGTATTTTGGCGCCGAGCTAACGAAGCATATAAAAGATACCAAATACCTAATTACCGTTAGTAATGACGCTTGGTTTGCCAATACTCTTGAGCCTTATCAGTTAAGGCAGGAAACTCAAATGCGAGCCTTAGAATTAGGACGAGAAATCGCTAGAAGCACCAATACAGGTTTTACCGTGCTAGTGGGAATAGACGGAATGATTAAAGATAAAATACCTGCTTATGAAAAAGCGGTGTTAAGAACAAAAATTCAACCCTACGTAGGTGAAACTCCTTTCACGCGATGGCAAAACACTCCCGTTTGGTTGTTTTTAGTTTTATCAATGGTTTTTTTAAGCTGGCGGAAATATAAGACCTAATCCGTTTTTTATTTCTCCATAGCCGCTAACATTCTCATTCTAAGTACCGTGAGTTCTGTTGGGTCGGCGAGTTGGTTGCATTTTTCTAATAAAATTTCTTCTAAATAAGCCACGTCCATGGTGATAAATTCTTCAATGCCCAGTTTTACCTCGCTAAGGTGTTCAGCAACGTTCATTAAATCTTGATGGACATCTTGTTTAACTTGTTGCAATTGTTCTTGGGTTAACTCAAGTAAATTTTCATGTTGTTCTTCGGCGGAGTGCACTGCCTTTCCGAGCAAATCCCATGATTTTATTTCTACGTTTAAAATTGTTTCTTTGGCATCTTCGATTAGATGTTGGTAAGCGGTTAGCATCTTATTTTGCTGTGTATTTTGGCTCATGGTTTTATTCTCCTTGTGTTATCTTTACGTTATAATCTTCATTTTAAACTTAACGAGACCTTTGCACGAGTATTTCACAGGTTAAAATGGCTATAATTTCGTATCTTTCAGCCAAAAAAACGCTCAATAGCTAGCTATTAAGCTTGTTT
>CAZQYD010000093.1:0-6061 GCA_964597465.1 uncultured Piscirickettsiaceae bacterium
CTTAATCCTATAAAAGGACTTTGACGTTTATATTATTATCAAGAGTAAGGTAGCATTTGCCATGCCAACAATTCATTAAAGAAATTTAGAAAGTAGCCGATATAAGGTTTAAGGAATTTATAAACAAAAAAAGCCGGCAATAATTGCCAGCTTTTTTATTTATTAACCTGTTACTTCTACAAGTTTAGAACTGTTTGAAACAGTGTTTGTGAAGTTGAAATAACCTGCGCACTTGCTTGGTAAGTACGTTGAGTCTGAATCATATTAACCAGTTCTTTCGTCGTATCAACATTTGAATACTCAAGAGAACCCGCTTGAACCGTTCCAAAACCATTGTTTTGTGGCGAACCTAGCTGTACATCACCAGAACTAAAAGATTCGGCATAAGTCTGCCCACCCAACTTTTCAAGGGCATTTTTATCAGTAAAATTACCTAGCCCTACGGTTGCAACCGCTATCGAACGACCGTTTGAGTACCTAGCTTCAATCACGCCACCTAAGCTGGTATTCAAGCCAACTAAATCACCAATTTTAAAACCATTTTGGGAAATACCACGGGCATTATTTGTCCCAGCAAACTGAGTCATTCTTGCAAAATCCACACTAATATTAACAGCGGTTGACTGAGAATTACCTAATGGATCATTTGCCCCAGAGAAAGGGGTATCAACTACCCAGTTCAATGTTGCCTTTGTTCCTGCAGCTGTCCATTGACCAGCAGCTAAACCTTCTGCTAACGGCGTATTAACCACTGATTCTCCAACAGGAGCTGCTGGACTATTAGGCGAAAGAACATTAATCAAATTACCATCCGTATCAAATCGTAATTCAAATATTTGCCCTTCCAGTCTATCGGTTCCTGCTGGTGCTGGCGTCGCTACTACACCACCCGCATTATTTAATAATTGCCCTGCTGCATTTCCAACATGACCACTGGTGCTAAATGAATCCGTTTCTTGATCATAGTCCTGCATACTATACTGCACAATCCAACTGGTATACTTAACACCCGCACCAGCGGCAACGGCACCACCATCTGCATCAGTGGTTGAAAGGGCTTGAGAAACCACGTCTCGTTTAAAAAAATTAGTGGTTAACCTGTGCTCGCCACCTAAGGAATCATGAATCGTTTTAGAAACAGAAAAATCAATACTTCCTGTATAAGGGTCTGTCGAAGTATTTCCAGCATCTTCAAAGTCAATTAAACGAAGTAGGTTAGCTCTTACTGCCGCAGTAGGATCTGCCACACCAGAATCATTTCCATCAACATTATTATCTGCTTGACCGTCAAGATTTACATCAAAATTCATCTCATCTGTTGCTTTCGGTATTCTATTCAAAGAGTCTAAATTAATGGAACTTAACGTTGTTCTAAAAACAGGAGAATTTTCTGTTGACTGTGTTTGATCCAATAAATAGCCTTGTAATTCATTCCCAGACTGGTCGGTAATATAACCTTCTTTATCTAGTTTAAAGGAGCCGTTTCGTGTATATATATTTGGATATTTGTTAGCTTTATCGTCTAACACAAAAAAACCTTCTCCATCAATTGCAAAATCTAAATCTCGACCGGTTCCATTAATACTCCCCTGTCCAAAATCTTGTACATAAGCTTCAACTCTTACACCATTACCAGGTGATTGTTGTGCACCAGAAAACAAGTCTGCAAACTCTGCGCGTGAGCTTTTAAAACCAACGGTTTGTGCGTTAGCAAGATTGTTCGAAATGGTTGTTAAACCATTCGAAGCTGCGTTAATACCACTTAGTGCGTTTAAATCAAATGAAGCCATCTGCCTTCTCCTTTTAAATACTAATTTCTCTCACTGAACCCATTGCAACGCTTTCTCCTGTTGCTAGATTCAAAGTTGTTTTACCGTCTGTATCAATTGATACCCCATTTACCTGCGAAGGCACAATCGACGTAATCGACTGATTTTCACCCTCTTCATCCATTCCAAAAACAGTAATCGAATACTGCCCAGAAGGTTTGTCAATATCTGACTCGTCCTTACCATTCCAACTAACCGCTTCACTGCCTGCACTTAAATTACCTAATGCTAATTCTTGCACCACACCATCATCATCAGTAATAACCACTTTTACATCCGATAAGGGTTTATCTAGCGAGAGTTTAAAATTCGTTGTTTGCCCAGAGGTATGGCTAATTTCTGTGCCTTCAACCTGAACTTTCTTACCAATTAATGACGAAGCTTGCATAGTTTGCAACGCTTGAAACCCTGAAACCATTGCGGTAATCGAGGCATTCATTTTATTGGTTGAATCTAATTGACTCATCTCAGTTAAATCAGAGACAAAACTTGAGGGGTCCATTGGCTTGCTGGGATCTTGGTTTTTTAACTGGGTTGTCAATAATAGCAAAAACTCCGCTTGCCCCATTTCTTGACTGGGTGCAAAGCTAGACGAATTAGAATTTTGCCCTAATTTTGCTACAAACTCCGCACTATTTACATCATTAACTGCCATAACTTATCCCCTAGTTTTTCCCTAATTGAATCGTTCTAAGTAACAATTGCTTTGAAGTATTCATCACTTCTATGTTGGTTTCATAAGCCCTTGAAGCATCTAACATATTTGCCATTTCTTCAACTGTATTTACATTCGGTCTAAAAATATAACCTTCTCCATTCGCCATTGGATGCGCTGGGTTATACTCCATTTTAAGTGGCTCTTGGCTTTCAACGATATCATAAATTTTAACGCCCGCCTGACTGCCTTTCTTTTCATCAAAAATCGTTTGAAAAACAGGCTGTTTAGAGCGATAAGTATCTTCCGCATTGGAACTAATACTATTCACATTCGCAATGTTTGACGCAATAGTATTGAGCCGAATCGTTTGCACATGCATACCACTTGCTGAAATATCTAATACAGGAAATACTGCCATTTATTTTCTCCTAGTTACCTGATTTACTTACCAGTCAATGCGCCACGAATGCCACTAATTTTTCCATCTAAAAATCGAAGCGTTGCTTGATACTGCATGGCATTTTCCATAAACTTTGCTTTTTCAATATGAGATTCAACCGTATTACCGTCCAAAGCTGGCTGAGTTGGTTGACGATACTTTAGAAAACTACTGGTATCAAAATCACTAAAACCTCCAATATGTTTGGAATTTGTTTTGGTTAATTCTGTATTAAATTTTGACATCTGTAATTCATCATGTGCAGATGCCATCTGCTGACGCCAATCTAAATCTCGCGCTTTAAAATTTGGCGTATTTGCATTCGCTAGATTATTCGCAAGAATTCCATTACGTTCTTTGCGGACAGAAAGCGCTTGTTCGTATATTCCAAAAACTGACTCCATAGCTTACCCTCCACATCAAAACAACGTAATTAATATAATTATTAAGGATAAAGCAATTGAAATGCCAAAACAATATTTTTATCTAAAGTATTTTTAAAACGCCCGAATATCGGCAAGAACAAGGAAAACTTTAATTAAAAAATAGCTTTTATCATTCAAATAGAAATGTTTTTTTCAAAAAAATAATGAACTGGCAAGAGTTGCCTAAAAAAGAAACGTTGGAGCAATAATTACCAAACTACCAAGAAAGAACTTCATCTCCGACTTGAATAAGTCCATTTTTACTGACTATCTCAGCAACCGCAAATCTAGATTGAATTCGCGTAATTTTAATAAAACCAGCGGGCTTTGAATCATAACCTAAATCAATGCCCGAACGGGTAACTGAACGCCCAAACTGATGGTAAACGGTCATTTCATCACCGACCTTAATGCCAGACTCTTCGGCAAGTAAAAGAATATACTCACCATCTCGCACATCAATAATTTGTGATTTTAATGATTTACATTTAAGAAACTGATAAAAATCATCGGTGGTTTTTTCTAATAACGCATGAAAAACCATACCTGTGTCCGTCGCAAAAAATGAATTGGTACCAAAAGGGCGATCTCTTCCAACCGTAACGTCTCCTTTTACATCAAAGCCTTGACGTTTTTGATAAACAACTTTTCTTGAAACCAAATCAACCACAAAACCCTCCACTTCAAGATAACGTGCATTACTATCAACTGACTGGTTGTAAAAACGCTTCACACTATTCCAACTCTGATTTTCTTCAGCATGACGCGAGACAGAACGAATAACGTTCAATAATAAATACTGTGCTCCTGTTGTATTTCGAATAGGGTCAAGCACCTCTTTTGATAAATTTGGCGAGAGTATTTGCTGTTCATCTTGTAAATGACTACCCGAATGTAATAGCTGGAGATTACGATAACCTTTTTCACGCAAGCGTCTATCTAATTCTAATTGATAGCCTGAACGCAAATTAGCAAGGTCTCTAGCACCATACTCATCCATTAATAACACCTGAGCAATAGCTAATTTTGGCTGAAGGTAATTCCCCAACGCACTATCACATACAGCGGGATCTTCTGTTAAGCAGACATCCAAGGTTACTTGATAGGTAGAAGATTTCTTACTCTCTATCGGCACTCCTGATTGGTCGAACTGTTGTTCAAAAGTAAGCGGCTTAACCCCTTCATGGGTTACTTTATACTTTGACACCTTTGATTGTGACGAAAAACGAGTGGTTTCTTTTTGGAGTGTGAAATTATTTAACTCAAGTGACGAACTTACTTTTAGGTTATTTTGCATAGTTGCATTTTTTAATGCGGCACGAATTGCCATACGACGAGCAAACTGTTCAGAAACACCCTCCGTTGATGAAATTCCTGTTACTGAAAAACATTTATTTACATAATTATTTGTAGCATGGGCTGGTTGCACAAAAACAATCCATACTGAGAAAAAACTACTTAACAGCAAAGTCAACTTTTTCATTTTTTTGCCTAAGCAGACATATCTGTCAATTCAAGTGCTTTTGCAGTTTTTATCCTATCAATAATTACCTGCCCAAGCTCTTCTGGATTCCATTTAGATAAAAACTTATCTGCGCCAACTTTAAGCGTCAAGGTATCATTAAAACCGCCACTCAATGATGAACTCAACACAACATACAAATCAGCAAGTTTTGGATCTTTACGGATATTTTTGGTTAACATATAGCCATCCATTTCAGGCATTTCAATGTCCGAAATAACCATTAATATTCTACGACTCACTCGATCATTAAATCCTTTTTCATGTTCTTCTGCCCATTTATTAAGGAAGTCAAAAGCCTGTTGACCGTTGTGCATAATTTTATTTGCCACTCCTAGCTTATCTAAAATCCCTTTCAACTGTCCTCTTGCCACAGAAGAGTCATCTGCACCCAACACAAAAAACTCATTATCGCCAATCGTATCTTTTTGGCCTTTAATAAATTCATCAGATATTTCAACCTTTGTACCCGCGACTTCTGTCAACACCTTTTCAACATCGACAATCTGCACAATTTCACCATGTGCACGGGTAATACCCGTTAAATAGTTCACGGCATTTAAGGTATCAGGTGGCGGTAAAATATCATCCCAACTTAA
Organism: uncultured Piscirickettsiaceae bacterium; assembly: GCA_964597465.1. Classification (GTDB taxonomy): domain Bacteria; phylum Pseudomonadota; class Gammaproteobacteria; order Thiomicrospirales; family Thiomicrospiraceae; genus Hydrogenovibrio. The sequence continues at coordinate 5,473 of CAZQYD010000093.1, forward strand.
ATGCACAATTCTATCAACATTTTCAACAAGAAAACCTTGTACAGAACTGTTAAATTCAGTCACAATCGTTAGGCTATCTGTATAGTTTTCTTTTTTAATTGGCTCCATATCCAGCGAATTTGCTAAATCAATCATTGGCATGGTCTGTCCGCGAATATCAGACACTCCAACAATTCTAGCATCAGATTTTGGGACAGGTGAAACAGCAGGCGTTCTAATCACCTCTCTTACCTTAAAAACATTGATGCCAAATAGCTGGTCGCCTTTTATTTTAAATAACAAAAGTTCCATGCGATTCATACCCGCAAGGGACGTTCTCTTATCAACTTCTTTTAGAAAATCAGACATTTTTAAGGTCATCCTTATGATAGATTAGATTACACCTAAACCCTGCACATTCTCTCGCAGGATTTAAGCTATACTATAAACAATTTTTGTCAACTACTGATGAATTTTCGCTAATATCGCTGAAAAACCACCCATAATTAAGGAGACACTTAATAACCGCGATTAGAATTTTACTGAGAAAAAATATGCGTCAAGTTTCGTTAAATGCGTCGTAATAGCTAGCTATTGCGTCGAATTTTAC
>CAZQYD010000094.1:0-5985 GCA_964597465.1 uncultured Piscirickettsiaceae bacterium
GCGACACTTTTTTCTCAGCCTAATTCTAACCTTAGTTATTAAGCGTTTCCATAAACAGGGTGCGGATAAAAATTTATCTCATTTTTATTCGCACCCCATTTATGCAAAGGTCTCTAAGAGGTTGCTTTCAAATTTTTATTAGCAAGAAGCTCTCCAAAACTATTATTATTCAGCCATAATTTGTTTTTTAAGGTAAACTAAAGGAAATAAAAATAAAGGTCTCTTTGAATATGTGGCAATCTTTAAGCATACGAAGTCAACTAGTTATCCACTTGACGCTATTGGTTAGCGTAATCGAAATTTCAACACTTTTTGTGGTAGGCTATTTTTTAGGCAAGCCTAAGCCATTAACTGAATGGTTAGAATGACTAAAAAACTTTGGTTTAACCACCTATTAGCTAGGCTTCAGCAAGATTGCCATCGCGAGTTATTGGTGATACAAGGCGATGACGTCTTTCGGCAAGATTGGCTAGATTTAATCTTCACAAACTATTCAAGTTTTAATCAAAATTTTAGTAGTATTGAAGTTGTCGAACAACCCTTTCCGTCTCAATTTACCCAGTGTGTGAATCAGCAACTTGCCCATCAACTAGGGCAGGAAAAAGACCTTGCCATTTTCCATTCATCACAAGGTATCTCGCCCAATCAGCTAGCCCAAGCATCTGGCATGATTAAAGCGGGCGGGCTGTGTATTCTATGTTTAGAAAATGACTGGCAAAATAAAATCAACCCTGCAATGGCAAGCTATCTAAGTTATCCTCATCAGCTAAAAGATGGGCGAAACGGGTTTCGGTTATTCTTAAAAGACAAGCTACAACAATTTGCTATCCAACTTATTCAAAACCAACCGTTACCGCAATTAACGGCACCGCTAAGTTCTAAGCAAAAAATCTCATTCAGTAAACAACTCGAACCGACACAATTGCAACGGGCAGGCATCAAGGCAATTGAATCCGTCGCCTTTGGGCATCGTCATCGCCCTCTGCTAATCAATGCCGACAGAGGGCGAGGCAAGTCCAGCATGCTTGGCTTTGCCGCCATAGAACTCTTCCAAAGCGGTAAGACACGGATTGCAATCACAGCCGCCAACCCAATGCAAACTAAACAAATTACAGCCAAAGCAATTGAGTTCGCTACTAACATCCAAAACAAGGTCGTTTTTGATAAAAAAGTGCCCAGGGGGGTCGCTTTTAAAGCTTTAAACAGCGATTTAAAGACTAAAAAAGACTGCTTTATTGCGTTTTATTCTCCAGATGAATTAATTGCGAATAAACAAGATTTTGATATTCTGTTTGTTGATGAAGCCGCGCATTTGCCTTTACCAATATTAAAGCAACTAACTGACATTTACAGCCGCATTGTTTTTGCGTCCACCGACTCTGGGTATGAAGGTTCTGGAATGGGCTTTCGTTTAAAGTTTGCTGAACTATTAAGCGATCTTAATTATAAAAAAATCACACTAAATCAACCCTTACGCTGGAACAATAATGATCCACTTGAACATGCCATCAATCAAAGCTTGTTACTTTCAAACCAACTAACTGAAATTAATAACACCAAGGTTGCAGAGTTAGAATATAAACAGATTGATACGCAATCATTAACAGCCGACACACAACTAACTGAACAAATATTTCAATTATTAGTGCAGGCTCACTATCAAACTACCCCAAATAATTTAATGCAACTGCTCGAAGATCCAACCTTAATTTTATGGCTTGCGTTGAATAAAAATCAACAGCCAATTGCCGTGTTGTTAGCGTTTAAAGAGGGAGGTATTGAACAAAAAAAAGGGCAACGTTTTAGGGGACATCTTGTACCACAATTATTGGCTAAACAAACCCATGATAGTAGTTGGTTGAATAGAAAAAGCTATCGTATTAACCGCATTGCCGTTCAGCCGAATTTCCAACGACAAGGAATTGCAACGAAACTTTTTCAATCTTTCTCAAAAGAAACTTGCCAAAACAACCTAGTGGACTACCTATCGGTTTCTTTTGCCGCCACCGAAGCGTTAATTGTTTTTTGGGCAAAACAAAATTTTATACCACTTTACTTAGGTATCAAAAGGGATAAAGCCAGTGCAACGCACTCTTTATCAATGTTAAAGGGATTTAATAAAGCAACTCAGCAAGCCGTCATTAATACACACGATTGCTACGCAACACAATTTGCATACCTTCTACAATCTTCTTTTCAACAACTAGAAACTGCTGTTGTTTTACAACTATTAACCTTGTTTAACTATTCAAGCATAGACTTCCCAGAAGGCTACTTAAAGGGTCAACCTTTCGAGGCTGTTTCAGAACAATTACAGCAATGGAGCCTTAGACACGCTGGGAGTATAAAATCGCTACCTACGCCGCTTCAAGCAGCATGGGTTAAAAAAAACTTACAGAATCTTCCATGGAAAACGACTTTAAACAACACGCCATTCAGCAGCAGAAAACAACTAGAAACGGCGTTCAAAAATACGATACTAAGCCCTCCATAATATTTAATACCTGCTCCAACTACTATCCACCAAACATTTCTGTCATCTCGGCACCCGTTTCACAGTCACCAATATAGCTTGTAGGGTCAAAAAACACCGCAGAACCATCTGCAAGAAACGCCGAATTACCAGACTATAAATTACCACTTGCTAACTTTTCAACTGCCATTAGTCAAATAACTCTTGCGCCATTTCTTCAATATTTCTTGCTGAGTACTCTGGAATTTTGGGAGCATTTTCTTTTGTAAACATTTCAAACAATGCTCCTAGTGTATTCGCAGGAACAGCCTCTCCCGTAATTTTATCAATCGGTACATTGACCAATCCTTTTGGTGCATTAAGCGGAAGATTTGGTTCATTTTCTAACGCCACCTTCATATAGTCAATCCAAATCGGTAACGCTGCTCTCCCACCAAATTCAACCCGACCTAAGGTTGCAGGTTTATCAAACCCGACCCAAACTGTTGTAGCGATATTCGGATTAAACCCTGAAAACCAAGCATCCTTTTGATCATTGGTAGTACCCGTTTTACCCGCTATATCAAGACGTTTTAGCACACGTGCCTTTGTCGCTGTGCCACGATTAATAACATCTTGCAAAATGGAACTTATAATATATATATTCCGTGCTGAAACAACTCTAGCGGCATTATTTTCATCACCCTCAACGCACTGATAATTACATGCTTTTAAAGGTTGAGATTGATAAATAGTCGAGCCATCAAAGTCTTTAATCGAATCAATTAGGTAAGGCTCAACCAGATAACCTGTATTTGCAATCGTTGCATAGGCTTTCACCAACTCTAATGGCGTGAACTCAACCGAACCAAGAGCTAACGACAAATCTTTATGTGCATTCAATTCAGCTAGATCAAAACCAAACTTTTGAATGTGCTTAATCGTAGAATTAATCCCTAACTTTCGCAGTAAACGAACAGAAACAAGATTTCGTGAATGCGTTAATGCAACTCTTAAACGAGTAGGGCCGTAAAAACGTCCTGATGCGTTTTCTGGACGCCAAACATCTTCAAGATTTCGGTCATGGAAAACCACAGGAGCATCATTCACGATACTTGCCGCAGTCATTCCCCTCTCAAAAGCGGCTGAATATAAAAAAGGTTTAATGTTTGAACCAACTTGACGTTTCGCTTGCACAACGCGATTAAATTTACTCTTAAAATAATCAAACCCACCCACCAACGCTTTAATTTTTCCATCATTTGAATCAATTGAGACCAATGAGGCTTCTGCCTTTGGGTCTTGTGCTAGTTGCCATTTTTCATTTAAATATTGCACGTAAATAACATCACCGACCTGTAACATTTTAGCAATTGACTTAGGTTCGCTGCCTTTTTTATTAAGACTAATGTAAGGTTTAGCCCATTTAAGGTCAGATAAAAATAACGTCTCCGTTGTGCCTGTTTCTAAGAAAACCTCTGCTTGTTTTTTGCTTACTTTAGTGACAACGGCAATTTTAAGATCACCAAAATTGTCAATTTTTGACAAGGTCTTCTCGAGCTGTTTAGTATCTTGCAAAGTATTTTCTTCAACATTCTGAATCACTCCACGATAACCATGTCTTCTTTCATAATCTTGCAAACCTTGACGAAGCGCTTTATTTGCCGCAAACTGTAGCCTGCTATCAATGGTTGTCGTGATGGTTAAACCATTTTTAAGTGCATCTTCACCAAATTTTTCGACTGCAAATGCCCGCGCCATTTCAGCAACATATCCAGCTTCAATTTCAATTCTAGCACCTGTTAATTTGGCATGCACTGGCACCGCTTGTGCTAGTTTCATTTCTTCTTCTGTGATGTGATGATTATCAAACATCCGTCGCAGTACATAATTACGGCGAATCTTTGCACGCTCCGGATTATAAACAGGATTGTAACGAGAAGGTGCTTTGGGTAAACCTGCAATCATCGCATATTCATCAAGCGAAAGGTCTTGAATGTCTTTTCCATAATAGGTTTGAGCGGCAGCCGCCACACCATAAGAACGGTAGCCGAGAAATATTTTATTCAGATAAATTGCTAAAATTTCTTGTTTGGATATTTGATGCTCTATTTTGTAGGAAAGGACTATTTCATTGAGTTTACGAAGATAGGTTTTTTTCTTAGTCAAAAAGAAATTACGAGCGACTTGCATGGTAATTGTTGATCCACCTGATTTTTTACTACCAGTTGTAATCAACTCGTAAACGGCACGACCCAAACTTTTATAATCTACGCCGCCATGATGAAAAAAGTTAGCGTCTTCCGATGAAATAATTGCTTGTGTCATGCGCTCAGGAATTTTTGCATAGTCAAGAGGAATTCTTTTTTTGGTACCAATTTCACTAATCAGTTTATTATCAGCAGTAACTATTCGCAAAGGAACTTGGTAGGAAACGTCTTTTAGGCTAGATGCGTTTGGTAAATCTGGGTAAATCGTTAAGCCATAGATGATAAGCCCGATAGTTGGCAGAACAATAAAACTAACTAAAGAAAGAAAAATCAAAAGAAGCTTAATACGCTTTTTTGTTTTCTTTGGTGCTACATCCGCTTGTTCAGAATCTGAATTTATCATTAATTTGGTATTCATACGTATTTAAAAGTAAGAATTATACCAATTAAGAAGGACCTTTGCATAAATGGGGTGTGAATAAAAATGAATTTAAGTTCAACCCCTGCACCCCTCAGATTTTCTAAAGAGTCAAGAAGATTTTTTAGAATACCTTTTAGACTTAATATCGCTGTACATCATAAACAACATGCCGCCACAAATATAAACAATCGAGAAATAAACCGCGAATTGTGCAATACCGATTTGAACAATTTGTGGAATTAAATCCATCCAGATTCCAAGTAATACAAGTAGTGGAACAACCACCGTAATCACTAAAACGCCTAGCATTTTTAGGAAATCATTCATGATTTTCTCCACAGAAAATTTAATTTACATAATTTATGCGTGCAAGATTATACTAATTCCACAACAAATACAATTATTTTTTAAGAAAGATAAGGTCAAAACGAAAAAAAGTAAAGAATGCTTGAAAAAGAATCTGGGGAGATAACAACCTAAAAAGGAGGCTTTTTCAAGCAAGAAGGTACGCTATGGAGCCGCTTATAATAAACCGCGATTAGAGTTTTACTGAGAAAAAACAATGGCGGTTAAGGGTTCCATAGCAAATAGGTTTTTGCTAAGGTTTAATGATTACGCTTTTGCGTAACGTTTTGTTTTGATATCACTGTACACCATCCACAAGGTGAAGCCGACAATGTAAATAATTGAAAAATAAACTGCAAACTGCGCAATACCAATTTGTACCATATCTACAATAGGGTGGTCAAAATACCATATTGCTAATAAAACCACTAAAGGAATAATTACAGTAATTGCTAAAACAGCTACCATTTTAATAAAATCTTTCATTGTGTATAATCTCCTAAAAAACAAACTTTTAAGGCTTTTAGATTCTAAACGACCTATTAAACCTTTACTAA
>CAZQYD010000095.1:0-5969 GCA_964597465.1 uncultured Piscirickettsiaceae bacterium
ATCGCGGCTTGCATATAGCGAATAACAACTAAACGTGCTTTCTGTTTAGCTTTCATTGCCATCTTCATTTCTGAAGAAAGCGTCGCTTTAATTTCACTAGACATAATTAACTATAATCTTTTTTAGTATAAACGTACTGTGCGACGATTTTCACGGGATAAACGCTTAGCAAGACGTTTAACTGCTGCAGCTTTCATACGCTTCTTAACCCAAGTAGGTTTTTCATAATATTCACGTTTGCGTGTTTCTGTTAACACACCTGCTTTTTCACAAGCACGTTTAAAACGACGTAATGCAACGTCAAATGGTTCTGTATCTCTAACTTTTACGCTTGGCATAAATAATCTCTATAAATTAAAATTGTTTTTCAAATTTCTAAACCGACCCTAGACCGACGAAATTTTCAAGAAAGGAGGATTATAAAGACCTGCGTCAACTTTTGCAAATAAAAGTTACTGATTTCCTGTAAAATCTACTTAAATTTTTAACGGACATACAAATTAAAGATGCAAAGCCCATTTATTACTCTCGGTATCGAAAGTTCCTGTGACGAAACAGGCATCGCACTCTACCACTCTACCAAAGGTCTACTCGCCCATTCACTCTACTCGCAAGTTGAGCTACACGCAGAATATGGCGGCGTGGTGCCAGAACTTGCCTCACGTGATCATGTTAAAAAACTCATTCCTCTAATCGATAAAACAATCAAAGATGCAAACATCACCGAAAAAGACATCGCAGGCATCGGCTACACCGCAGGACCTGGCTTAATGGGTGCACTACTCTCTGGTGCGGCTGTTGCTCGTAGCCTAGCCTTCGCATGGGAAATTCCAGCTGTTGCTATCAACCACATGGAAGGACACCTGCTCGCCCCCATGCTAGAAAAAAAACAACCCAGCTTTCCTTTTGTTTGCCTATTGATTTCTGGCGGCCACTCAATGATTATCCGTGTAGATGGCATCGGAAAATACAAACTACTCGGACAAACACTTGACGATGCCGCTGGTGAAGCTTTCGACAAGACTGCCAAACTACTTGACCTAGGCTACCCTGGCGGACCATTAGTTTCTAAGCTCGCACTAAAAGGTGCGACTAATCGCTACAAATTTCCACGCCCAATGGTCGACAGACCGGGTTTAGATATGAGTTTCAGCGGATTAAAAACCTATACTAGAAATACGTGGCTAGCTGCTGTAAAAGAAAATGACAATTCCGAGCAAACCAAAGCAGATATTTGCAGAGCATTTGAAGTCGCCGTTGCCGACACGCTCAGAATAAAATGCAAACGTGCGCTAGAACAAGAAAACCTTAACACCTTAGTGGTCTCTGGCGGTGTCAGTGCTAACCGTGAAATAAGAGAACGTTTAGATTTACTCATGAAAAAAACAAGAGGCGAAACCTACTATCCACGGCTTGAATTTTGCACGGACAATGGTGCAATGATTGCCCTAGCCGCTTCAAAAAGACTTGCTGCTGGCGAAAGTAAGGATTTAAATTTTGCCTGCCAACCAAGATGGTCGTTAGAAGACCTAAATCCAGTCAAAATCACTTAAAACGATTAAAAACGATATTTCCCCACTAAAAAGTGCCCAGGGGGGTATCTGTAGACGACTTATACCTCCCCCTGGGCACTTTTTTAGTGGCTTTTACTCTTTGTTAAGCGATTCCTTAACTAACTTTCAGAGCCTTTTATTAACTTTTCAATATTCGACTTATGTCGCCAAAATAACATAATTGTCATCAGCACTGTTAAATACACCCAACTCATTTCACCGCTTAAAAAATAAATATAAATGGGTGCAAGTGCAGTAGCAACCAGTGCGGAAGCGGAGGATATTTTTAATACTTTTGCGACAAACAACCATGTGCCAATAACCGCTAAGCCGATTGGTAGCGACAAACCAACCATCACGCCCATCATGGTGGCTACGCCTTTACCGCCTTTAAAACCAAAAAACACGGGGTAGAGATGTCCGATAAAGGCGGCGAAACCGACTAGAAAAATAGCTAGCGGTGAAAATGACATTAAACTGGCAAACAAGACGGGTAAAAATCCTTTTAAACTATCCCCTGCCAAGGTAATGGCGGCAGGTTTATTACCGTATAGTCTTTTTACATTGGTTGCCCCTGGGTTGCCTGAGCCGTCTTTTCTTGGGTCGTCAAAACCCATTAATTTACAAGCAATAATCGCTGATGAAATTGAGCCGATGAAGTAAGCACTGATGATGGTTACGATTTCTATCCAAGCCATGAGGTTCTCTTTTTTTAAATTAGGTAATATTCTAATTGCTTTATGAGATAATTTTAGGTTAATTTAGGCGAAGTTAGGAATTGAATTATGAATAAAGACATTATTTTCATCAGAGCACTCAAAGTAGATGCCATTATCGGTATTTTTGATTGGGAGCGAGAAAACACGCAACCATTAATATTTGATATTGAGATGGAAACCGATATTCAAAAATCTGCAAGTTCTGATTTGATTGATGACACGGTTTGTTATAAAACGGTTGCGGATGAAATTATTAATTTAGCCAAGCAAAGTCAATTTGAATTAATCGAAAGCTTAGCAGAGGCTGCTTGCTCAATGGTGCTAAATAATCACAAAGGTGTTTCTGGCTTAACATTAAGCATTAATAAACCGCAGGCAGTAGAGCAAGCTAAGACTGTCGGACTAACTATTTTTAGGAGTCAAGAAAACTAAAAAAAACTTAAAGGGTTTGTGATTGAACCTTGCTGGCCACTTTTCGAATAATGGGAATCGCTTGTTCCATATTGACAATTGCTTGGTGCTCGGTAACTCCACCAATTCCCTCAAAGTCCGCCATAAATTGTTTACCATTTTGTTTTGATAAATTACGGACAATTTTGTCACACATTTTTTTGCCATCTGCTAATCTAGCGATGGTAACTAATTGTTCGGTGGTCAAAGTGATGGCGAACTCTTGCACCACTCGGTCACTTGAGGCAACTAACTTATTGGCTAAGCTTCGATAACCAGCCAGTTTGCGTTCAAGATTTGCACTATCCACATCAGAGGATTGATTTAGACGGACGGAAATAACGTCTTTTAACTTCAACAATGCACTTTCAGACAATTGAAAAGTCACATAGCCCATCGATAGTTGAAAGCCGCCTTCTTTTGTTCTTTTTACGTAAATATCCATTAAACTATATTCCTAGATAAATCTCTGTTCACTACTAACAAACTCAACCTTTCCAACAGCTTCCAACTCAAACACTCGTTCAACCACGTGTTTAATTGCTTCAACGGCTTCATTATCCTGTGGCTTTTCTGTTTGCTCCATATCTGACTGAAGCTGTTTAGACATAATACTGCCAACATTTTTAAGCACTTTATTTTTCACGTCATCGTGCGTAAGAACCAATACTAAATTTAATAAATCCTGATTTTCAATCTCTCGTAAAAATAATTGCATATGAGCGTCACTAAGCTCTAAAAACTTTTCGGTCAACTTCAGCAAGCCGCATAATACCGAACCTTCCTGTCCTTGTTTCATCGACTGCAAGTGCTCTAAATTACTATATAAAAGTTCTAAGGAATAACGATCAAGATGTACAAAAGCACTATCAATATGCAATTGCCACTCGTTTTCGTGTAGTTTTTTAATCCCTAGTTTCATTGTCATCCTTACTCTGTTAGTTCCGTTTTAAACACAAAAGCAAATTTTTAGCCAAATGGCTAAAACCAGCTTATTTTGTTACCTATATTACACTATAATTTAAAATATTATGAAAACAAATACCAAACTCCCAACGCCGTCTAGCTTAGCCATCGAGCATAGCCAACAACTTGTTAAATACATTCAAGAGAGTATAAAACCAGCAAAAACGCTCGGTTTCTCGGAGTATATGCAACAGGCTCTTTACGCCCCCAACCTTGGCTACTACTCAAACGGTTTAACCAAAATTGGAGCGGATGGCGATTTTATAACCGCTCCTGAAACCTCTTCATTATTTTCAAGATGCCTTGCAAGGCAAGCCCATCAGGTGTTATCTCAATTACCTGAGCCCAATATTGTAGAATTTGGTGCGGGTCGAGGGATTATGGCTCGCGATATTTTGCTTGAGCTAGCAGAATTAAATCAACCGATTGAGCACTACTATATTATTGAACTGAGTGCGGAGCTAAAACACGTTCAAAAACAAACTCTAGCCAGCTTACCAGATGCACTAAAAGAAAAAGTAATTTGGTTAACACAACTACCACAAAACCCTATTTCTGCGGTGGTGCTAGCGAATGAAGTGATTGATGCTATGCCTATTGAGATGATTAAATTAGAACCAGAACAAGTTTCGCAAGCCTATGTTGAATTTGATTCCGCAGGGCAAGCAAATTGGCTATTTAAAGAAATCAAAACGGATAATGACGAACTACAAAATCGCATAAAAGAAATTCAATCGCTTATCGGCATTCCCAGCCCAAAAGGTTACCAAACCGAAGTTAATCTTAATATTCAACCGTGGGTAAGCAGTATTGCTGATTTTTTAACCGCAGGTCTAGTACTAATTATTGACTATGGGTACAGTCGTACCGAATATTATCAACCCGCTAGGGAAATGGGCACGTTTCGTTGCCATTATCAACACCTTGCCCATGCCGACCCTTTTTTCTACCCAGGGCTGCAAGATTTAACCTCACACGTTGATTTTACAGCAGTAGCAGAAGCTGGATTTAAAGCGGGACTTGATATTGATGGTTTTACTACCCAAGCCCATTTTTTAATGGCAAGTGGTTTATTAGAAATGGCAAATGAATTCGAACATGACTCCCCCGATGCGATTAAAATAGCTCAACAAATTAAAACCCTCACCATGCCAAATGAAATGGGTGAAAGCTTTAAGGTCATCGGCATGACTAAAAACATTACCAAGCCATTAATCGGCTTCCAAATGCAAAACTTACTTCATACGCTTTAAAAGGAATAAAACATGCAAGAATCTTTAGACTGGCTACAAATTATCACGCTGGCTTTACTACAAGGTATCACCGAGTTTTTGCCTGTTTCTAGCTCAGGTCATTTAATATTAGTACCTCAACTGCTTGGTTGGCAAGACCAAGGGTTAGCATTTGATGTCGCGGTGCATGTTGGTACACTGGCGGCGGTAATTATTTATTTTAGAAAAGATGTTTGGCTAATGTCGAGAGATTGGAGCGTTTCTATCGTCACCAGACAACCCACCTCAAATAGTCGCCTTGCTTGGTGGGTCATTCTTGCCACCTTACCAGCGGTTGCATTTGGACTTTTTCTAAATGATGGGTTAGAAGAAGCCCTTAGAAACCCGTTAATCATCGCCGCGACAACCATTGGATTTGGAGCATTGCTTTGGTGGTCAGATGTTAAAGGTGAAAAAATTAGAGATGAATACAGCCTAAGTTTTAAAGATATTTTAATTATCGGTTTCGCTCAAGCGATAGCATTAATACCAGGTACTTCTCGTTCGGGAATCACCATCACAGCCGCTCTGATGACAGGGCTGACTCGTGAAGCAGCAGCTAAGTTTTCATTCTTACTATCTATTCCGATTATTTTAGGGGCTGGGCTGTTAAAAACCAAAGACTTATTAGAGTACACTGGGCAAATTGATTGGCAAGCTCTAATTGGTGGAGCAATCATTTCAGGCATTAGTGCCTATCTTATTATCGCCCTGTTCTTAAAATGGATACAAACAATCGGCATGGCACCCTTCGCATGGTACCGTTTTGCACTAGGTGCCTTGTTGATTTATATGTTTATTTAGATTATTACTCCCCTACCGATACCGTTGAATTAAGTTTTAACCTATTGGAGGCATCTAAATTACTCAACCAACTCAACTTCCACCAGATTATCCTCCCTGTTTCTGTCTATCATTTTAAGATAGGGGTCTATGCCTGCGTAGTTGGGTTTGATTTTTACTTCGTAGGTTAGTTTAGTTTTTTGGTGATTAATTCGTTTGCTAACAAT
>CAZQYD010000096.1:0-5904 GCA_964597465.1 uncultured Piscirickettsiaceae bacterium
ATAGTTATCACCCCACTCTATTGGCAATTTTGCCACCTGGTGCCTTTATCGGTTTGGGGTTAATTGTGGCACTCAAAAATGCTTACGATATTAAAAAACAAAACCGAAAAACCAATGACCTCGGCATTCAGATTGCGACAAAGAATATGAGCGAACAAATTTAATTATGAATCAAAAAAAACGCCTAGCTATCTTTGACAAACTTGCCATTGCGATTCCCAACCCTGAAACAGAGCTAAATTATTCAAGCGATTTTGAATTATTAATTGCAGTTATTCTCTCCGCACAATCGACCGATAAAGGCGTTAACAAAGCAACCGACAAACTCTACCCTATCGCCAACACTCCGCAAGCGATTTTTGATTTAGGCTTAGATGGGCTAAAAGAGTATATAAAAACCATTGGTCTTTACAATACCAAAGGGGCAAACATAATCAAAACCTGCGAAATGCTCATTAAACTACATGATTCAGTAATACCACAAACCAGAAAAGAATTAGAAGACCTACCAGGTGTCGGTAGAAAAACCGCTAATGTTGTACTAAATACGGCGTTCGGTCAACCAACCATGGCGGTTGATACGCATATTTTTAGATTTTCAAACCGCACTAACATCGCCCCTGGCAAAAATGTACTAGAAGTTGAAAAGCAACTGCTAAAACATGTGCCCAAAAAATATCTTATCCCAGCACACCATCTAATGATTCTACACGGCAGATATATCTGCATGGCAAGAAAACCAAAATGCGGTGCGTGTGTAATTTATGATGAATGTGAATATCAAGAAAAAACAGCTTAGATTTTTTTAAAAAACACTACTCTGTTTTTTCAAATTAAACAGAGGTTGCTTGGTCTTTATTGTGTGAGGAGACTCTAATTAGCAATACGGAATACTTTAATCTTAAAACCAGACAATCTTCACTAGCTGATAATGATTCATTATTTTACGTAAAATCAATATTTTTCACTCAACAAAGTGGAAAATAGCCAAAAGACAAAAGAATAAAAAAGGTTAGTTTATCAAAATGGTGCCCAGGGCCGGAATCGAACCGGCACGACCGCAAAGTCGAGGGATTTTAAGTCCCTTGTGTCTACCAATTTCACCACCTGGGCAGGTGTTCTATTTTGGATACAAAATAGAGTATGCTTTTAAATAATTCTCAAGCATTTCAAACGTTACGAAAGTGGAGGTGGAACCCGGAGTCGAACCGAGGTAGATGGATTTGCAATCCACTGCATAGCCACTTTGCTATTCCACCAATATTGGAGCGGGAAACGAGGATCGAACTCGCGACCCCAACCTTGGCAAGGTTGTGCTCTACCGCTGAGCTATTCCCGCTTTCGTAAATCAAATAAGATATTCAAGAAGATTCTTAAAGATGCTTATCTTGGGGCGTATTATAGGGCGTCGCAGATAAATTACAAGCTCTATTTTTAATAAAATTGAATTATTTTAGATTCGCTTTAGTTAGATTCTTTTGTTGATTCTATAATCACGGGGATTGCCGCTTTTGTGTACTGCACCCAAGTAATCACCGTTAAGATGGTGGCAAAGTACAGCATTGGGAAACCTAGCTCGCCCCAATTAACTCCCCACAATTCTCCACCATATAGTAACCAAGTTAATGCGGCTAGTTGCGAGGCGGTTTTTATTTTTCCTAAACTTGAAACGGCGACGACTTCACGAGCGTTATTTTCTGCCATCCATTCTCTTAATGCCGAAATACTGATTTCACGCATGATAATTAACACGGCGGAGATAATCACTAATAAATTATCGTGGTACTCCGCTGCAACAACAATTAAAGCCGCGGCGACAATCAATTTATCTGCAACAGGATCTAAAAACGCTCCCAGTTTGCTATCCACTTTTAATAACCGAGCTAGGTAGCCGTCAAACCAATCGGTGATAGCGGCAATCATAAACGCTAGTCCTGCCCAAAAACGTGCATCTTCGATAGGTGCATAATAGAGGATAAGAAAAACGGGGATTAAAATGACGCGTAACCATGTCATTGCCATTGGTAAAGGTTTTAAGTAATTCATATAATTCATATTGGAGATTATACTGAACCGTGAAAAAAATCGTAGATTTTTTGTGCCATATTTTTAGATATCCCCTGAACTTTGTTTAATTCCGAGATAGCAGCATTTTGTACATCGTTTATTCCTCCAAAATGCATCAATAGTTTTTTACGGGTTTTTGCTCCAATGCCGGCAATATCTTCTAGCCTAGAATGTGTTTGTGCTTTTTGTCTTTTCGCACGGTGGCTAGTAATGGCAAACCGATGAGATTCGTCTCGAATATGATTTATTAAATGCAGTGCGATATCGTTCGACATTAAATCTATGCCGACACTATTGGTTGGCGTAAACAAGATTTCTAATCCTGCCTTTCTCCCCTCACCTTTGGCTACGGAAACTAAGGGTATATTTTTCAGTTCTAATTCTTCAAATACCGATATTGCTTGATTTAACTGCCCTTTCCCACCGTCAATCACCACTAAATCAGGCATTGATTTATTTTCTGCTTTCAACCGACTATACCGCCTAGTTAAGACCTGTGCCATTGCCGCATAATCATCACCGCCTTGAATGCCTTCAATATTAAACTTTCGATAGGCTTGGGTATTCGGTACGCCATCGCTAAACACCACACAACTGGCAACGGTTTGATTGCCTTGAGTATGGCTAATATCAAAACATTCCATCGTCAAGGGTGGTTCTTTCATATCAAGTGCTTTTTGCAAGGCTTCTACTCGTTGCATTTGTGATGCTTTTTGATTGAGGTGTTGCTTTAATGCTGATTGAGCGTTAGTTTTGGCAAGACTGGCTAGGCTGTTTAATTTTTGATTATTTGGCGTTTTAATAACTACTTTTGCTTTGGAGTTGGTTAATTTTTGCTGTTGCAACCACTCCTGTAATTCCCCGCCATCTTTCAAATTTTGTTCCAATAACACCACCGCAGGAATCGGTAAATTAATATAATGCTGGCTAACAAACGCCGTAATTACTTCTGCTTGCGAGCTTTCCAAACCTACTTTCGGAAAACTACTTTGGCTACCCCACAAGTTACCGCCTCGATACATCATCAAAGCAATGCAAACTTGATTAGCTTGCGTGCCCATCGCAATCACATCAATGTCTTGCTTACCTGGCTGGCTAATTAAGTGTTGGCTTTGTATTGAACGTAACGCTGATATTTTATCCCGATAAACCCCAGCAGCTTCAAACTCGAGCTTTTCAGCCGCCTCTTCCATTTTCTTACCCAGTTTTTCGACCACATCAAAGCTTTTCCCGTTTAAAAAGTCTTTGGTACTCGCAATGTCTTCTGCATATTGTTCATCGCTAACAAAACCCGCTACGCAAGGAGCGGAACAACGTTTAATTTGATGTTGCAAACAAGGGCGAGAGCGATTATTAAACTCTGATTCAGAACATTGCCTAATCCCAAAAATTCGTTGTAAACTATCCAAGGTTTGATGCACTGCCGCCGCATTCGGGAAGGGACCAAAATATTTACCAACCTTACGTTTTACACCACGGTGATAACCTATTGCAGGATATTTTTTAGCCGATAGGAAAATATAAGGATAAGATTTATCATCTCTAAACAAGATGTTATAACGAGGTTTATAACGTTTTATCAGCGTATTTTCTAAAATCAACGCCTCGGGCTCTGTATCGGTTACGATAGTTTCGATTCGCACAACCTGCTCAATCATCGCCTCGGTTTTTATTTCGGTGTGCGATTTATTAAAGTAACTTGCAACCCGACGTTTTAAATTCTTTGCCTTACCGACATAAATAATCACACCCTGCTCATCAATCATTTGATAAACACCTGGGCGTTGTGTCAAATTTTTTAAATACGCAGTAATATCAAACTTATCCGATTGATTAGACCGTTTATTGGATTTAACGTGATTTTTTTTCGACATTTAATTATTATTCAATTTAAAATACAGAACTATACAAATTATAAAGGATTTTAAAAGATGGAAAACCAAAATGAAGGTTTATCAAAATTAGCGAACGCCGCTGAAAGCTTTATCAAGCAAGAACGTTGGAGTCGTCGCTGGACAAATCTTTTAAAATTAGCGGTGATTATTTATATTTTAGTCACCATTACCTTAATCGCAAAAGGCGTCACTGATTCACAAAAAGCATCTGGTGCTGAGCACATGGCAGTAATCAAACTAAGTGGTTTAATTTCAACAGGTGCAAAAGTCAATGCGGCAAGCATCAATCCACTATTGCGTAAAGCCTTTAAAGATTCAAACTCTCTTGCCGTCGTCATTAATGCCAACTCTGGTGGTGGCAGCCCTGTTCAGTCTGCATTAATTAACGACGAAATCACCCGATTAAAAAAACTATATGACAAACCTGTTTACGTCGTGGTCGAAGATGTTTGTGCCTCTGGATGTTACTATATTGCAGTCGCCGCAGATAAAATTTATGCTAATAAAGGTTCAATGATAGGCTCAATTGGTGTCCGAATGGATACCTTTGGATTAACGGGGCTAATGGAAAAAATGGGCATTGAAAATCGCTCAATGCACGCAGGGAAAAACAAAACATTTATCGACCCATTCAGTGTAAAAAATGAAGAAGGACGCAAGTTTTTCCAAGAAACAATTCTTGAAAGAACTCACCAACAGTTTATCGAAACCGTTCGTGCAGGTCGTGGCGATAGAATCAAAGAAAACGAAAACACCTACACAGGGCTAGTTTGGCTAGGCGATGAAGCCGTTAAAAACGGTTTGATTGATGGCTTAGGCAGTGTGAATTCAATTATGCGCGAAGTTGTCAAAACCGATAACATCATTATTTATGAACAGGACAAATCTCTATTCGAAGAACTGATGGGTGACATTGCAACCGAGACAGCTTTAAAGATTAGCCTGCTATATTCCGGGATGAAGTAATGGCAAAATTAGGACAAATGAATAAACTCCAAATCATCAAAGAAGTTGACTTTGGCGTTTACCTAAATGGCGACCACCTAGGTGAAATTTTACTACCGAAAAGACAAGTTCCTGCCGATTCCGTACTAAATCAATGGCTAGACGTCTTCATCTCCCTCGACTCGCAAGACCGCCTAGTCGCTACCACCGACAAACCTTTTGCAATCGTTGGTGAAGTAGCGTTTTTACGCGTATCCGATGTCAATCGCACAGGAGCATTCCTAAACTGGGGAATGTCCAAAGACCTACTAGCTCCCTACGGCGAACAACGCGTACCAATGGAAGAAGGTCGCTCTTATGTGGTTTATCTATATATAGACTCAAGTGGCCGCATCGCCGCATCCAGCAAACTTAGCTTGCACCTAGAAGAATACGACCATCATAAACAATTTAAACAAGGTCAAGAAGTTCAGCTCCTAATTTCGTCAAGAAGTGACCTAGGATATACCGCCGTAATAAACGGCAAACACCTCGGATTAATCCACGTAACAGAAGTCATACAAGACCTCAGAACAGGTCAAAAATTAGTCGGTTACATCAAGCAAATTCGAGACGACAAAAAAATAGACCTAACACTACAACAACGTGGCAAAAAAGGAAAACAAGAACTAACCGATAAAATCCTAGAACACCTAGAAAAAAACGGCGGTTTTTCAAGCCTAGCCGACAAAAGTAATCCAGACGAAATTTTTAAACAATACCGCGTCAGCAAAGCTAACTACAAACGAGCAATCAGCACTCTATACAAAAAAAGAAAAATAACCATTTCACAAGAAGGGATTAACCTAGTTTAAGGAAGCGCTTAATAACTAAGATTATTTTATACTGGTAAAAAAGGCTGTTATTACTATACCCCCCTGGGCACTTTTTAGCTAAAATTAACTTAAAACACCGTTTTAAATCAAGCTCTTTGCCTTAGTGCTTCATATAGTGTCAC
>CAZQYD010000097.1:0-290 GCA_964597465.1 uncultured Piscirickettsiaceae bacterium
TATGGGTATAGGTATTTTTTTTCACTCAACAAAGCGGAGAAGAGCCTCTAATTTTTATTCGCACCCCATTTATGCAAAGGTCTCTTTAATAGGTTCTTTATAGATTTTATTTTATCACTAAATATAGCCCCCCTGGGCACTTTTTAGTGTTTTTTTATGTGTTAATGGTAACAATTACAACTTTGCTTATATTTACTCATCTTGCCGATATCTGGGTTAAAGGTATTGGTTGGGTCTGGGTAAAGGGGGCAAAGCCCAATGTCGGTAAGTTAAGCAATAAGTCGTTGAAT
>CAZQYD010000097.1:300-5897 GCA_964597465.1 uncultured Piscirickettsiaceae bacterium
CAGAATTTTAATCAGTTGTTAAGCGCTTCCTTAAAGTTTGCCCATCTTTGTGGTAAGAGATACTACTCTCTAATCTAAACGAAAATTACAGAACAGACTTTACACTACCAAGTAGAACGTTTTGAATCGGATATTTTTTGATAAAAATACGTCGTTGTTTTTGATAATAACTCGATAAAAACGGTTTCTTTTAGTTTTGCATAGGCTTAATTCAACGGCCCCCCCCTGGGCACTTTTTAGTGATTTTTTATGTGTTGTGGCAACAATTACAACTTTGCTTGTATTTACTCATCTTGCCGATGCCTGGGTTAAAGGTATTGGTTGGGTCTAGTTCTTGGTAAAATTTTTGTAAAGTATTTTCAGCTTCGTATAGGTGTCCTACATTATGTTCGGCAGGGTATTTAGCTCCCTTGCTGTCTAACATTTCTAGCATTAGTTCCTTCATTTTTTTGGTATCCGTCCCTTTTTTAAAGAGGTAATTTTGATGGAAAACATTACACATAAAATGCCCATAATGCATGGTGTGCACAATATTTTCACTGACTTCTTGAGGGAGAGTTTCAACCCAGTTCATGTCATTACGGCGTAATGCAATATCAAGTGCAAGAATCCCTTCTACTTCATCACTATGAATCATTCTATAGCGTCCAGCAGCACCGCCTGCCGCAAAACGGTGAAGTATTGCTTTATCTGCCTCTTCTTTGCTGCAAGAAATATAACCGCCATCAGAGTCTTCAGTCTCTTCTGACCAGTTTTTTTCTAAATACTTTTTTGCTTCTTGGATACCATCATTGCTCATGCTTAGGATAAGATGATGTTCATATTTATCACGTATTTTTAGTAGGCGTTTAGGTATTTGTTGCGGAAAAAGTTTGCTGAAATAAAACAGAAACTTATCAGGTAAGGTGTCTGAAAGCAACGGAATGCGTTTTAATAGATGTTCTACCTTGGCTTTTAAGGCAAAAAATAACGGCATGTTTTTCGTGCCTAAGTACCGAATGGCTAAAAAAGTATCTTTGCCGTAGGTTTCGGTAATATTGAAAATCGTACGGTGCATGTATTCAGCCATTTCTGGCAGGTGTTCGAAATCAGTTAGAATATCTTCACGTAACTTAGCAAGTTTATCTGGATTGTTGGTACCAAGGTAAAATACCTGTTCTTTTTCGGGGATTGCAAAGGTATCGGTTCTAACGGCAAATACGCCAAGCTTTCCTGCACAGCCACTGGTTTCAAATAAACGGCGTTCATCAGCGTTGAAACGTGCAGGGATATCCGAAGTTATGTCACGTACACGTTCGACATATTCACTATCAGATGCCATGCCCTCGTCGTTGCGAATTTTACTGCTATCGAAATTACCTTCTTGCAGGTTGGTCAAGATTTCTTCAGGCGTTTCACCCAACCCATCAATTCCTAGGTGATTGACTAGATGTAGCTCACCTTTTTCATCCACTTGTGCGTACAAAGCAAGTTCGGTATAAGCTGGTCCGCGTTGTACTAATGCTCCACCAGAGTTATTAGCAATACCGCCGATAACCGTTGCACCAAGTTGTGATGAACCAATGACGGAATGAGGTGCACGTTTTTTGGGTATTAATACTTCTTCCAGAGCGTGTAAGCTAGCGCCAGGTAAACTGATTGCCTGCTTGCCATCGTTAATTAAATGAATTTGGTTGATTGCAAGGGTGTTGATGATGACCACATCTCTATCGTAGTCGTTGCCACTTGGAGCAGATCCTTCGGTTAGCCCTGTTTTTGCCGCTTGCATAATAATAATGCAATCTGCTTTGACACAGGCTTGTATTAGTTGCCACTGTTCTAATAAGGTGTTTGGAAAAACAACTGCTAAAGCTGAACCGCTACCAGAACGAAATCCTCTACGGTAATAGGCGGTTTTAGTGTATTTTGTAATTACTTTTTTGCTACCGACAATGGTTTCAAATTGTTGGATTAATTTGCTTTGTGTCATTGTTTAATCTCTAGTTAGTGCAAAATTCTAGTACGAATGGTGCCATCGACGGCTTTTAATTTTTGAAGACCTTTTTCACGGTCTTTGCTGTCAATATCAATGACCACGTAACCGATTTCATTGTTAGTTTGCAGGTATTGTGCGGCAATGTTAATGTCAGCAAATGCTTCATTGATTTGCGTCATGATCCCTGGTCTGTTGTGGTGAATGTGCAGTAATCTACTACAACCATTATTGCAACGTGTGGGTTCTGAATGTTCAGGAAGTGAAACTTCTGGAAAGTTTTTTGCCGAAATAGTTGTGCCTGTATCTGAATATTTGACCATTTTTCTAGCAACCTCTAAGCCAATGTTTTCTTGTGCTTCTTCGGTGCTTCCGCCGATATGAGGCGTTAGAATAACATTGTCTAAACCACGTAATGGTGAGATGAATTCTTCGTCATTTGATTTTGGTTCAACAGGAAATACGTCCACAGCCGCACCGCCTATTTGACCAGATTTTAATGCATCAGCCAGAGCATCAATGCCGACAACCGTACCACGTGCTGCATTGATAAAAATAGCCCCTTTTTTCATTTTGGCAAAGTTTTCAGCAGTCATCATGTTTTGAGTGGTGTCGTTTTCAGGTACATGTAGTGAAATCACGTCTGAGGTGGTTAAAAGTTCATCGAGTGAATCAATTTGAACTGCGTTGGTTAAAGGTAGTTTAGTTAAAACATCATAAAACTTAACTTTCATGCCAATGTTTTCAGCCATAATACTCAGTTGTGCACCAATGTGTCCATAGCCGACAATTCCAAGCGTTTTTCCACGGGCTTCAACCGAACCGTTTGCTGATTTATCCCATTCACCACGGTGTATCTTGGCATTTTTTTCAGGTATTTTTCGAAGCAATAATAAAAGTTCACCCAATACTAATTCCGCAACCGAGCGAGTATTGGAGAAAGGGGCATTAAAAACTGGAATACCGCGACGTTTCGCCGCTTCTAAATCAACTTGATTGGTTCCAATGCAGAAACAGCCAATCGCAACCAGTTTTTTGGCAGCTTCAAGAACCTCATCGGTTAAGTTGGTACGAGAGCGAATGCCAATAAAATGAACATCTTTAATTTTTTCTTTTAGCTCATCACCAGTAAGAGACGTTTTAATGTACTCCACATTATCATAGCCAGATTCATTAAAAACCTCAACAGAGCTAGGATGTAATCCTTCTAGTAGTAGCACTTTAATTTTGTCTTTATGTAATGAATTATTGCTCATATTGGTTCCAAGGTATTGATTTATTTAGGTGGAATATTATAGCTAATTTCCGCCTTAAAATTTAGGGTTATTGACTGAACTGGTAAAGATATTCTTCTGTCATCAAAGCATTAAGAGGAATATCCCAATCGCAAGATTGAATGGACGTTATTTGTTGGCATTGATGAGCCCAGCCGAGAAGCTTAGGGTTAGTTGTCATGCTGTTAGCCTTGAATGCAAGAGTCTTGTCGTAATAACCGCCGCCCATACCGATGCGATTACCATTTTTATCAAAGCAAGTAAGTGGCATGATGATTAAATCTAACGCTTCTGTGTTGATGAAATCAGGGGTGCTAGGCTCTAACGTTTTGAATTTACTAAGGGTTAATTTTGTATTCGGTCGATAAGCGGCAAACTGCATGCGGTTATTTTCTAATATAACAGGTAGGTACACTTTTTTATTGTACTGCCATAATAGCTGAATAAGTTCTTGAGTAGAAAGTTCACCGTCACGAGAAAGAAAAACAGCAATTTTATTAGCTTTTAAAAAGAAATCGGTTTTTAAAAAA
Source organism: uncultured Piscirickettsiaceae bacterium (assembly GCA_964597465.1). GTDB lineage: Bacteria > Pseudomonadota > Gammaproteobacteria > Thiomicrospirales > Thiomicrospiraceae > Hydrogenovibrio. The sequence goes on from CAZQYD010000097.1 coordinate 4,077, forward strand.
CGTTGTGTAGCAAGTTTGCTATGGTGGGCTTGTTGGTGTTTTGAGAGAGAGTTTCGAGCCTGTCGGCAAGCTTGTCGTTGGCTTTGTTGGTCGTTATTCATTTATGCAAAGGTCTCTATTAAACCAAACTAAAATAAAAAGAGGATACGAGCTGAGTACGAACCCTGAACCGTTAAGGTACAGGTGGCAATCTCCACAAAAATTCGGGTTTCTCGGACAAAGCGAGAATCACACCATTAAAGCTTCTGATCCCAATTTTTAAATTATCGGCAGGGGTATTGACCCAGCCCGTATGACTTTATTATACCAAAGAAAGTGCGTTTGAATAGAGTTTACTCTTTAGAATCTTGCATCTCGTCCATGCGTTTTGCTAATTGCTCATCTAAATTTTCACAGTATTGAACGGTGTCTGATTTTAGATTTAGATAGTCATAACACATGTTTAGTGCCACCATTAATACCTTGCTTTCGCCTTTTAATCCGCCTACCTGCTCAAGCTTCTCTTCTAGCATGGTAGCGGCATCAATTAACTGTTCTTTTTCTTCTGGTTGGCAAGGAACTTCAAAAGTGTGTCCCATCAATGAAAGTGTTAGCATGTCATAATACTCTGTTGATAATCGTGTTATTATTCATTATATAAAAACATATCACAAGGAAAACCGATGGATTTTGACCAAATAAATGATGCACTAGAGCCTTACCAAGAACTTGAGTCACCTTCTTTCTTACAAGGAATGTTGCTAGGACTGATATCTAGCGATAGTGAAATTAAAGAAGGAGCGTGGATTAAACGCATTTTAACCGAGGCGGATATTAAGTCGGTGAAAGAATCTTTTTTAACGATTTTGCATGAAATGTATTTGGATGCGGATAAAATGTTGAATGGTTCTGGTTTTGAATTGGAATTAATGTTACCTGATGAAGATATACCCATCGCCAATCGCGCTTACCTGCTCGGGCAACTTTGTGAAGGCTTTTTATATGGCATGGGGTTAGTCAATAAGGGCAAAGACAGCTTGCGTGGAGATGTATTGGAACTGGTAAAAGATTTTGGTAATATTGCGGCGATTGATGTGGAAGCTTTAGAAGGGGCGGACGATGAACAGGAGGAGGAAGATTTGATGCAATTAATTGAGTTCGTAAAGGTTGGTGTGATGACGATTAATGAAGAATTAAATCCTGCTGAAGCCTCTCGTATTGTGACCGAAGAGCCACCAACGGATACCTTTCATTAATGTCTGAATACCAAGTTAGAAGAAAGAGACTATTTTCGCAGTTAGCGGACAATGCCTTGGTAATGGTCGCGTCGGGAGAGGAACAAATTCGTAATCGAGATGTTGAATATCCATTTCGAGCAGATTCGAATTTCTTTTACCTGACAGGATTTATCGAAGCTGATAGTATTCTTGTGTTGATTAAAAAAAATGGTAAACAACAAACAATTATCTTTGTTCGTCCGAAAGATAAAAAACAAGAAATTTGGCAAGGCAGGCGTTTGGGTGTTGAGGTGGCGGCTAAAACGCTAGGCGTTGACCAGGCTTTTTCGAATGAAGATTTTGATGAAAAAATGGCAGAAAAAGTGGTTGACATTGAAACTATATACTTCAGCTTTGCACAACTTAATCAGTGGTCTGAGGTAGTTGCAAGTTGGGTGGAGGTTCAAAAAGAAAAATCAAGGCAAGGCGTTACACCGACACATCAACTATTAGATGTTGATAGCCTCTTGCACGAGGCTAGAGTTATAAAAACGCCTGCAGAAATTGCAATCATGAGACAGGCAGCACATATTTCGGTAAAAGGGCATTTGGCGGCAATGCAAGT
>CAZQYD010000098.1:0-5869 GCA_964597465.1 uncultured Piscirickettsiaceae bacterium
AAGTAGCAATAAATAAACGTAAAAATAACATGGGTGCATTTTAACCTAAAAAAAAATAATGCTGTTAAAATAGTATCTATATTATTTAAATTAGAAAGGACTTAGAATGGGATTCTTAACAGGTAAAAAAGCATTAATTGTCGGTGTGGCGAATAATAAATCAATCGCTTATGGAATTGCAAAACAAATGGCTGAACAAGGTGCAGAAATCGCCCTAACCTTTCAATCTGAAAAATTAGAAAGCCGCGTGCAAAAAGTAGCAGATGAAATAGGCTCTAAAATTATTTTACCGCTAGACGTTACGTCTGACGAACAAATTACTACAGTATTTGATACCCTAGCAAAAAGCTGGGATCAACTGGATATATTAGTCCACTCTGTTGCCTTTGCACCTAGAGAAGAACTAGAAGGAAGAATGATAGAATCATCAACCAGAGCAGGGTTTGCAATGGCACACGATATTTCAGCTTACAGCTTAACCGCATTAACCAAAGCTGGTTATGAAATGTTAAACAAAGCAAACGGCTCTGTCTTAACGCTTTCTTACTTAGGTGCAGAAAGAGCGGTTCCTAACTACAATGTAATGGGTGTAGCAAAAGCATCATTAGAAGCAACCGTTCGTTATTTAGCAACCGACCTCGGTCAAGACGGCATTCGTGTCAATGCAATTTCAGCAGGGCCAATTAGAACGCTAGCTGCCGCTGGAATCAAAGATTTCAAAACCATGCTAAACAAAGCGGCACTCGCTACGCCACTTCGCCGTAACGTAACCATCGAAGAGGTAGGCAACACCGCTGCCTTCCTATGCTCAGATTTAGCATCCGGTATCACTGGTGAAATCACTTATGTTGATGGTGGATATAATGTAACGGCTTCTACATAAAGCCAGCATTTAGTTGATAATAAAGAAAAAGTCTAGTTAGCTGGGCTTTTTTTATGCCCGTAAAAAAATATAACTATTCTGTTGATTGAATCACTTTACAAAATTTATCAACCTTATCCCAGTCGGTAAACTCTATATTAGTATCTGCTGAGGTTGGTCCTTTGGTTAATTTCATGATAAATTTAATCATGTTTCTATCAAAAAAACCGTAGGCATTGTAATTAATTCTGCCTGCAAAAATGGCAATATTGTTAGGTTGCCAATTGGATTTTTTAATCATTTTTTGTACATAGCTATTGGTTTCTGGTACGTCTTTACCAGCTTTTCTTGCGGTTACGTTGACGGTAATAAAAGCATTGGGTTTGCTTTCGATAAGAGATTTGTTTTTGTTGATAAAGCGGTAAACTTTTTTATTAAATTTTCCATAACGAATACTGGCGGCAATAACGATTTTATCGAAGTAATCTAAGTTTAATTCAGCGACTTCATCAATTGCACAAAGTGTTACTCTCTCTGCTATTTTATTTTGAATATATTCACAAATTTTTTTAGTTTGCCCGTCAATAGAGGCGTAAACAATTAATATTTTTGACATGTTATAAACCTTCTCTTACCAGTTTTGGGGCGGAGTTTAATAGTGTTTGGGTGTATTGATGTTGTGGGTTTTTCATGACTTGCTCTACATCGCCCTGCTCGACAATTTTACCCTCTTTCATCACTGCAACTTGATGGGCTATCGCAGGGATAATCGATAAATCATGGGTGATAAATAGGTAGGTCATTTGGTATTTTTGCTGTAATTCTTCTAACAATGCTAGTACTTGTGTTCTGACGGTGACATCTAACGCACTGGTTGGTTCATCGCAAATAATCAATTCGGGTTCGACGGCTAAGGCACGTGCGATACCGATTCTTTGTTTTTGTCCGCCTGAAAATTCATGTGGATAACGAAATTTATGCTCAGTTTCTAAGCCGACCTGCTCTAACAACTCTTCAATTCGTTGGTCTTGATCCGCTTTGATGCCCGAACCAATTTTTAAACTGGTCATGCCTTCACGGATAATTTCAGCAATCGTCATACGCGGGTTTAATGCGGAAAAAGGGTCTTGGAAAATAACCTGCACTCGTTTGCGAAACGGCTTCATTTGTTTATCTGATAGTTTCGACAAATCAATTGTGACATTTTTATCTTGCAAAGCAATTTCGCCATCGGTGGTCGGAATAAGTTTTAAAATTGCTTGCCCAATGGTGCTTTTGCCACTTCCCGATTCGCCTACGAGGGCAAGTGTTTGCCCTTTGTACAGGGTTAAGTTAATGCCATCTACCGCTTTAACATGACCAACCGTGCGTTGAAAAATACCTTTTTTAATTGGAAAATGTATTTTTAAATTGTTAATTTCCAATAGCTTATCGGATTTAACTTTCGGCTTAAATATTTTTACAGGCACTGCATCACGCAAAAGCTTTTTGGTATATTGATGGGTAGGATTATTAAAAAACGCTTGCTTACTGGCTTGTTCAACAATCTCGCCCTGCTTCATCACCGCAACCTTGTCAGCCATTTCATTAACAACACCCATGTCATGAGTGATGAATAAAATGGCTAGATTGCGTTCGTCTCGAATTTTTTTGAGTAGGCTTAATACTTGGGCTTGAATCGTAACATCAAGTGCGGTAGTCGGCTCGTCAGCAATTAATAACTCTGGTTCACAAGCCAGTGCCATTGCAATCATCACCCGTTGTTTTTGTCCGCCTGATAATTGATGCGGGTACCAGTCGTATCGCTCTTCGCCATTAGGAATGCCGACTTCATCAAATAACGACACCACTTTTTTGCGGGCTTGTTTTTTGCTTAACCCTAAATGTACGCGCAAAACTTCTGCGACCTGCTCGCCTACTTTCATAACGGGGTTTAGCGACGTCATCGGCTCTTGAAAAATCATCGCAACCTGTTTACCACGTATTTTTTGCATTTGTTGCTCGGTGAGTTCAAATATATTTTGTGCTGGTTGCTTTTCAGTATGCAGAAGCACATCACCTTCGGTGACCGACAAGCTATCCGCCAATAAACGCATAATCGCTAAAGAGGTAAGTGATTTGCCACTGCCAGACTCGCCAACCAATGCGAATATCTCGCCCGCTTGAATATCAAAAGATACCTTGTTTACAAGCACCGCTTGTTTAACGCAGATAGTTAAGTTTTTAACCGATAAAATCATAAAAGTAGCTAGTTAACCTGTTTTCATTGTATTTTTGAGCAAAAAGTGCCCAGGGGGGTATAAAAATTATAATTAAACTGATTATAACCAATTAACACCCTACCCCCCTGGGTACTTTTTATAATTTATTGATGTTTTTTAGCCTTTTTTATTCATTTTATGGTTAAATCTAACTCATTTTTAAAAGAAAATACCAAATGACACCGCAAGAATTATTAAACAAGGTATTTAAAGAAAATACCAGCTCAGACACGTCAAAAAACGCATTAAAAGCCTGTGAAATTGCATTAGAAGCTTATAATCTACCACAACAGAGCCATGTTCATAGCGTTGAGGTGGCTTTAATCATTGCTGATCTGAATCTAGACGAAGGCACCATTATTGCCACGTTAATAAGCGACCGTAGCTTAGAAACAATCTATTCGGATAAAAATATTGCTGATTTATTTGGTGATGATGTCGCTGAATTGACGAAAGGAATTCGCAAACTAAACGCCTTTAAAGAATTTAGTAGTGCTAGTATCTCTAATCAAGCACAAAGCGAAAGTATGCGACAAATGTTGCTAGCAATGACTTCTGATATTCGGATGATGATTGTTAAGCTGGCTTTTCGTGTTGCACGATTGCGTAATTTAAAAAATGAACCCGAAGAAGTACGCTACTTAATCGCCAATGAAACCCAACTTATTTTCGCACCGCTTGCCAATCGTTTAGGAATCGCGCAACTGAAATGGGAGCTAGAAGACCTCTCTTTTCGCTATACTCACCCTGATATTTATAGAGCTATTGCTCTACAACTTGATTCAAAAAGAACCGAGCGTGAAGCTTATATAGACGATACTATTCAAACGCTTAAAGAGATGTTTAGCGAAAAATTCTTGGAGGAGAGTGAGCATTTTAGGATTACAGGGAGACCAAAACACCTGTACAGCATTTGGAAAAAAATGACCCGTAAAAACTTGCCGATTGATGAACTTTATGATTTGCGAGCGGTACGGATTTATGTTGATACGATTGAGCAATGCTATGAAGTATTAGGCATGATTCACAGTCGCTGGAATTATGTCAAAACCGAATTTGATGACTACATCGCACGTGCGAAAGAAAATGGCTATCAATCAATTCATACCGTCATTTATGGCAAAGAAAACAAAACCGTTGAAATCCAAATTCGTACCCAAGAGATGCATCACAGTGCAGAATATGGCGTGGCTGCACATTGGCGTTATAAAGAAGGTGCTAAGCACATTGACCAAAGCCTAGAGGAAAGTATCAACCTAGTTCGCCAAATGCTTGAATACAATGATAACCCAGACCTTCTCAATGAAATTAGTACCGAACTTCAATCTGAACACATTTACGTCATGACTCTATCAGATGAGGTAGTTACTTTACGCAAAGGTTCAACTCCGCTGGATTTTGCTTATTACATTCACACTAAATTAGGGCATCGTTGTCGTGGGGCAAAAGTTAACGGGAGAATTGTGCCTCTCACCTATCAACTTTGCATCGGTGATAAAGTGGAGGTGTTAACCATCAAAGATGGTAGTCCCAGTCGAAATTGGTTAAACCCTAATCTGAATTATCTAGGAACAAGTCGTGCTAGAACCAAAGTACGCTCTTGGTTTAATCAACAAGACCGAGAAATCAATATTGAGGCGGGAGAAAGTCTTTTCAATAAAGAAATCAAACGACTGCATGCACAGCATATTGATGTTAAGAAAATTGTCGATAAGTTCAGAATGGAGAACAAAGCAACCCTATTTGAAAACATAGGACGAGGACAAATCAATGAACGCCAACTTAACAGCACCATTCAACGTTTTATCACCCCTTATCAAGACTTAGGTGAAAGAGCAAGGCAGTCCAAACTATTTGAAGAAGCTGAAAACGATGAGGTTAATAGCGATTTAACAGCCTACGTTGTTGGTGCTCCACAGCTCCAAACCCGTCTTGCTCCCTGCTGTCAACCCATTGAACAAGATGATATTATTGGTTTCGTAACCCGTGGCAGAGGTATCACCGTCCATTCAAAACTATGTAATAACATTCTAAATTTAAACTACGATGACCAACAAAGACTCATTAGGGTAAGATGGAGTTCCAAAAAGATTGTTGAACATACCACGATTGTTGCCAATCTTGAGATACTTTGTTTTGACAGAAAAGCGTTATTAAAAGATATATTCACTCTAATGACAAAGTTCGATATCAACTTAACCTCCTCAAAAACAACATCAGATCAAAAAGATGGTTCCGTCTCTATGCAATTTTGTATCGAGCTTTCTACCAAGCTAAATATTGGTGAACTGCTTGATTCTATCGAAACAATTAGCAATGTTGAAATGGCATCTATTGATTTAAGTTAGGCTTCGTTGCAGCTAATAATAGAGAACTTTGCATAAATGGAATGAATAAAAAAACCCGCTAGTAACAAAAATCACTGCGGGTTTTAGAATGTGGCGTCCCGTAGGGGAGTCGAACCCCTGTTACCGCCGTGAAAGGGCGGTGTCCTAGGCCTCTAGACGAACGGGACATTTCTTTTTTGTTATATTTGGTAAACGGTCATAAACGCTACAAATATAAACAAAAAAGTAGTCTCTCTTAAATAAGGTTTAAAGCCTATTTAACAAAAACAATGTTTGTATTTCAACAAACGGTTGGTAGAAAAATCAAATGTACTGACCTAGTAGTACTCTTTTTCTACCCACCTAATATGGAGCGGGAAACGAGGATCGAACTCGCGACCCCAACCTTGGCAAGGTTG
>CAZQYD010000099.1:0-5854 GCA_964597465.1 uncultured Piscirickettsiaceae bacterium
AGCAACAATAGAATAAAAACAGCTAAAAATTTACCCCCCCTGGGCACTTTTTAACTGAAAAACGCTTAAATTCACGATACAACGTAACCATAACGTGGTGAAACTAGACAAGTATAGTGAGCGAAAGGTACGGAATTATTCCAAGGGAATTTAAAAACAGTTGAATATCGAAATTGGATTAATAGTCAAATGTCCAGGCAGGTGGTAGGGTGAGGTTAAATACGAGATTGGCACTTGCCACTTTAAAGGGAAGTTTGATCTTGTGGGTGTCAAAATAATCTTCGCCATGACAACTGGCAATGGATTTGGATTGGAAGGTTGCGTGTGCGATATGGTGAACATCGTTTTGCTCTTCTATTTCGGTTACTTTTAAACTGTTTTTTACCAGTACTACCATCGGGTCACCGTGGTCAATTAACCGTTCTAATAAGGGGTTAAATTGCATTTGATTTTTTTCAATGGTGTCAGATAAAGAATTATTTTGTTGGATTGTAATATTTAACATTTTTTATTGCCCATGATTTCTATTAAAATGATTATAATCAAAGCATGAAAAAACAAATTGGAAAATTGAATGCCTGAAGAAATTTTACGCCTCGCCATGTCGGTTCCTGTTTATGATGTAGCAGAAGAAACACCTTACGAGAAAGCTCCGTTAATTTCGGCACGTATGCGTAATAATATTTGGCTTAAACGTGAAGATTTACAGCCGGTATTTTCGTTTAAACTACGTGGTGCTTATGCACGAATGGTGTTACTTTCTGATAGTGAAAAAAAGCATGGTGTGGTGGCAGCATCAGCAGGCAATCATGCACAAGGTGTTGCCCTTTCTGCCAGTAAATTGGGTGTTGATGCGACCATTTTTATGCCAGTTACTACGCCTGACATTAAGGTAGAAGCGGTTAAACGATTAGGCGGAAAGGTTATTTTAGAAGGCGACGCTTACGATGAAGCGGCGGCGGCGGCAAAAAAATATTGTCAACAAAATAGTGCGACTTTTATTGCTCCTTATGATGATAAAAACGTCATTGCTGGGCAGGGAACGATTGCCCTTGAGTTAATGCGGCAGGGTAAAAATATCGATATTATTTTTGTGCCCGTTGGTGGCGGTGGGTTGATTGCAGGTATTGCTTCGGTAATGAAACAGGTGTTGCCTAACGTACGTATTATTGGCGTTGAACCTGAAGATGCCGCTTGTATGACGAAAGCTCTAGAAGCGAACGAGCGTGTAATATTGGACTCGGTTGGGATTTTTGCTGACGGCGTGGCGGTTAAACAGGTTGGTGAAGAGCCTTTTCGTATTGCTCAAACCTGTGTGGACGAGATGATTACTGTTAAGACCGATGAGATTTGTGCGGCGATAAAGGATATCTTTGAAGATACTCGTGCGATTGCTGAGCCTGCTGGAGCATTAGCCTTGGCGGGTATGAAAAAATATGTGGAAAAAGAATCCATCTCTGATAAAAATATAGTGGTGATCGTTAGCGGTGCGAATATGAACTTTGACCGTTTACGTCATATTTCTGAACGCACAGAAATTGGCGAAAAGAAAGAGGCGTTGTTTGCGGTTACGATTGATGAAACTCCAGGGAGCTTTCAAAAATTTTGTGAGTTGTTAGGTTCACGCCGTTCCATTACGGAATTTAATTATCGTTATGGCGATGATAGTAAGGCTATTATTTTTGTTGGTGTAAGAATCGAAGGTGGCTTAGCAGAAAAAGAATTGTTGATTAAACAAATGCACGAACAGAAATATCAGTTTGAAGATTTAAGTGATAATGAAGTTGCGAAGCTGCATCTGCGGTTTATGATTGGAGGTAAAGCAAATAATATTGAAGATGAGCTTCTTTATCGCTTCCAGTTTCCAGAGAGACCAGGTGCACTGCTGGATTTTTTAAGTAAAATTTCCGCCAAATGGAATATTAGTCTGTTTCATTATCGAAACCATGGCGCTGCTTACGGTAGGATTTTAGTGGGAATTCAAGTGCCACAAGGTGAGCAGAAAACATTCGAAGATTATCTTGGCAAGTTAGATTATCCATTTGAATCCGAACAAAACAATGTTGGATATAAGTTGTTTCTGAGGTAATTAACCTATTTATTCGTCAAATTCCACTAAAAAGTACCCAGGGGGGTCGTTAAAAAGCGGTAGAATGGCTCTTTATATTCATTTAAATACATAAAATTCATTATATATGCAAAGCTTCATTAAAAAAGTGACCTCTTTTTTCTCCTCCTCAAGTGAGAAACCCTTCGTTTTGCCTGATGACTGTACTGTTATCACCCGCAAGCAACACGGCATTTCCCGCAAGCAAATCGATAAGCATGCTTTAGATGTGCTGTATGGCTTAAAGCGTGCAGGATATGATGCTTATCTTGTTGGTGGAGCGGTGCGTGATTTGATGCTGGGCATTGAACCAAAAGATTTTGATGTGGTAACCAATGCGGAACCTGAGCAGGTTAAGGCGGTGTTTAAAAATCGTTGTCGCTTGATTGGGCGTCGTTTTCGTTTGGCACATGTCGGTTATGGTCGTAATATTATCGAAGTCGCAACTTTTCGTGGTGATGGCGATGGAACGGGTAAGGTTTCGCGCAAGCAGTTAAATAATACCCGCGCAACCGATGATTCTGGAAAGTTAGTTCGCGACAATGTTTATGGCACGATGAATGAAGATATTTGGCGTCGTGATTTTACGGTCAATAGCCTTTATTATAATATCAAAGATTTTAGTATTATTGATTATGCTGGCGGAGCGGAAGATATTAAAAAGGGTCAACTGCGTTTAATCGGCGACCCTGAAGCCCGTTATCGTGAAGACCCTGTGCGAATGATTCGAGCCGTCCGCTTTGCCGCTAAGCTTGGCTTTGATATTGAACAAAAGACTAAAGACCCTATTTATGAAATGGGGCATTTGTTAAAAGATGTATCTCACGCACGGATGTTTGAAGAGGTTTTAAAACTGTTTCATAGTGGTGCGGCAATTGAAGTATTTGAAAAGCTTCGTCACTTCGGTTTGTTTTGTTATATTTTTCCACAGACGCATCATATTCTTTCGCTAGAAAATCAAGGCTTTCCACATATGCTGGTGATTGAGGCATTAAAAAGTACTGATGAACGTATTCAAGCAGGCAAGAGCGTTAATCCAGCCTTCTTATTTGCGGCAATGTTGTGGGAGTCGATGAATTTACGCTTAGATCAGCATTTAGAAGAAGAATTTACCCATCAAGATGCCTTATATGCGGCGGCAAATGATGTAATCAGTGAGCAAATTTCGTCGACAGCCATTCCGAAACGTTTTACGGCACAAATTCGTGAAATTTGGAGTTTACAAGGGCGATTGGCGAGAAACAATAAGGGTGCAAAGGCTCAGCAATTACAAGAACATGTGCGTTTTAGAGCGGCTTATGATTTCTTAGGTGTGCGAGTAGCGGCTGGCGAAACAGAGTTGGAAGAATTATTTGTTTGGTGGACAGAGTATCAAGAAAAAAATCCACTTGATCAAGTTGCTTATGCAAACAACGTTCGAGAGGATAGGGAGCGTAGCAGAAAACGTAGAAAACCGAATAGCCGTGGTAGGAATCCTTATCGTAAAAATCGTAATAACGCTGATAATTCAGACTAAAACGGCATAAAAATGGCTGTTTATATCGGTGTAGGGTCAAACCTACAAAATCCTTATTTACAAGTTCGAACAGCTATATCAAACCTAGCGAACTTGCCTAAAACACAATTGCTTGCAAAATCTTCTCTATACGCTTCAACGCCACAAGGGCCACAAGATCAACCCGATTTTGTAAATGCGGTTGTAAAAATACAGACAGATTTAACGCCGTTAGAGCTCTTATCCGCCCTGCAAGTTCAAGAGTCGGAACAGGGAAAGGTCAAAATCAGCCATTGGGGTCAACGTTTAATTGATTTGGATATTGTATTGTTTGATGATTTAGTCATTGAATCAGAAATACTTACAATTCCACACCCTCAAATGCATTTAAGAGATTTTGTCTTGTTGCCTCTTGCTGAAATAACGCCTAAAATACGCATACCAAACCAAACGAATATCGTAGAGTTGATTGATGGGCTTGAAAATAGATTTGTAATCAAGGAAGCAAAATGACGCATATGACCTTAGCCAAGCTAACTAAAATGAAACAAAACAATGAAAAAATTGTTTGTTTAACCGCTTATGATGCCGCCATGGCACATTTAGAAAATCAAGCTGGCGTTGATATGATTTTAGTCGGAGATTCATTAGGCATGGTGGTGCAAGGACATGATACAACTCTGCCAGTTAGTCTTGCGGATATGGTTTATCATTGCCAAATGGTACAACGCCAAAATAGCCAAGCTTGGTGTATTGTCGATATGCCTTTTATGGGCGATGCGGATGTAACGACAGCTTTAAATTCTGCGACAAAACTGATGAAAGATGGCTTGGCAAATATGATTAAACTGGAAGGCGGCACAAGGGTGCTTGCTATTATTTCTGCGTTATCTGATTTAGGTGTACCTGTTTGCGCTCATCTTGGCTTATTGCCTCAGCAAGTTGCGAAAAGTGGCTATAAAGTTATGGGTCGAGATAAAGAGTCGGCAAAAATATTATTAGCAGAAGCCAAACAAATTGAAAAGGCGGGGGCGAGTATGTTGGTGCTTGAGTGTGTTCCCTCCGCTTTAGCCAAGAAAATAGCCGAAAAATTAAGTATTCCAGTTATCGGTATTGGGTCAGGTGTAGATACCGACGGGCAGGTATTGGTTGTAAGCGATGTGTTGGGCATGACAATAGGCAAGGTTCCAAAGTTTTCAAAACAATATTTGAATCAAAAAACAGGCTCAATTTTGAACGCATTAAAAAATTATGTGGAAGAAGTTAGAGCGTGCAAGTTTCCTGGTAAAGAGCATTTGATTGACTAATGCAAGTTTGTCAATCAGTTAAAAGCCTTCGGGAAACAATTGCGGTTTGGAAAAAACAAGGGTTGCGTGTTGCGTTTGTGCCTACTATGGGTAATTTACATGCAGGGCATTTATCACTTGTAAAGCAAGCGAAAGAACTTGCTGATAAAGTGGTGGTAAGCATTTTTGTTAATCCGTTACAATTTGGCGAAAATGAAGATTTTGACAGATATCCTCGAACATTAGAGTCTGATATTCAACAATTAACCAAAATTAATGCTGATTTGGTATTTACGCCAAATACAACCGATATTTACCCTCAAAAAAACGACCTAAATAATCAAACCAAAGTGACCCCCCTGGGCACTTTTTCAGCTAATTTTGAAGGGAAAATTCGTCTTGGACACTTTGAAGGCGTAACCACGGTTGTGAATAAATTATTTAACATGGTGCAACCTGATGTAGCTGTATTCGGGCAGAAGGATTATCAGCAGTGGCTAGTGTTAAGGCAGATGGTGACGGATTTTTGCATGCCGATTGAAATGGTTTGTGCACAGATTGAACGTGAACAAGACGGGTTGGCGTTGAGTTCACGTAATCAATATTTAACCGATGAGCAACGTGTAATTTCTCCAACTATTTATCAAACTTTGTTGGTGACTAAACAGGGGTTTCTTGAAGGGTTAAGTATACGGGAACTTGAGGAGAGGGCGATCACGAGTTTACTTTCTGCGGGATTTGATTCGGTTGATTATTTCGCTATTTTAGATGCTGATACGCTTGAAACTATTAATGATGAAACGAAAAAAACAGTAGTATTAACAGTCGCTAGATTAGGTAAAACAAGACTGTTAGATAATTTGCTTATCAATTTAAAAAACAAAAGTTGTTAAGGAAACACTTAATAACCGCGATTAGAATTTTACGGAAGTTGTCGTGCATTTTAGCCAGTAAAAAATAATTGGC
>CAZQYD010000100.1:0-5840 GCA_964597465.1 uncultured Piscirickettsiaceae bacterium
AAAATGAGATAAATTTTGCCATTTTAATTTGTGCATCCATTTATGCAAAGGTCTCACTATTTAAAACCGCAATAATGCTAATCGTCTTCATTCTCACGTTTTGTCATTTTTTTGATTAGCTTCACGGTCGATTTTTCATTTAATGTTCGAATATCTTTACCATTAATTAAATAAACAACTTTTTCAACAATGTTTTCAATATGGTCAGAAGATCTTTCCATCGCTTTAGCGGAAAACAACATTTGTGTATAAATTTTCGCACGGTTTGGCGTTTTTTCAAGTGCTGAAATAATTATTTGATAGGATTCCTCATAAAGTTCATTGATGGTTTCTTCTTCATCAAGAATCGTTAGCACATCACTCACCGTTAATCTCGCAAAGCAATCAAGTGCGACGTGCAAGGTTTTTTGTGTTCGGTGCGACATGTCTAATAATTGAGAATAACCTGGAAAATCATCCGTCAAAACAACTCCTTGCTTTGAAAAAGACTTAACCATTCTCGCGATTTTAACGACTTCATCGCCCATTCGTTCTAAATCAATTGCAATGCGAATAGAGGCAATGGTTAATCTTAAATCAGACGCAGTTGGTTGTTGTCTCGCTAAAATATTCGCACACATTTTTTCAACTTGAACCTCAATCTGGTTCACCGTCTCATCTAAGATAATGACTTCTTCTGCACGATTCCTATCAAGATGCGTTAATGCTGAAATAGTGTTTTCAATCTGATGTTCAACCAAACCACCCATTTCTAAAATGCCGTTAAACACCTCTTCTATATTTCTGTTCATTCGTTTTGAAATATGTGAACTAAATTCTTCTTTTTCCATTTTCAATTCCTTATCTAAATTTGTAACAGCTAATATCTTGTTTAAAACTAAGCATTCATACTAACCGTAACGACCTGATATATAGTCTTCTGTTTGCTTTAACTTTGGGTTGGTAAATAATGTATCTGTATCAGTATATTCAACTAAATCCCCAAGATACATAAATGCCGTATAGTCTGACACTCGTGCGGCTTGTTGCATATTATGAGTTACTATTAAAATAGTAAACTCTTTTTTTAACTGAAAAATAAGCTCTTCAATCGCGAGGGTCGAAATAGGATCTAGTGCCGAGGTAGGCTCATCCAATAACAACACTTCCGGCTTAATGGCTATTGCTCGTGCGATACATAATCGTTGTTGCTGCCCACCAGATAACCCCATCGCATTCTCTTCTAAACGGTCTTTTACTTCTTCCCAAAGCCCTGCGCCTTTTAATGCCCACTCAACCGTTTCATCAAGTGTTTTTTTATCGTTCACCCCTTGTAATCTTAAACCATAACATACATTTTCATACATTGATTTAGGAAAAGGATTTGGCTTTTGAAACACCATTCCAACACGACGTCTTAGCAAAGAAACATTCATCTCTTTGGCATAAACATCCTCACCATTCAACAGCATTTCACCATCAACACTAACGATATCAATCAAGTCATTCATGCGATTAAAACAACGTAACAACGTTGATTTACCACAACCAGAAGGCCCTATAAACGCCGTTACTTTATTTTTAGCAACATCCATTGAAACATTATTTAACGCTTTCTTTTTACCATAGTAGAGATTCCAATTATTTACTTCAAGTAATATTGTCTCGTTTTTCAACTTCAATCTTTTAGTATCTAACAATGTTCTATCCTCTCTCTTAATGACTTAATGACTTGTATTTTTCGCTTAATCGGTTGCGAATAATGATTGCACTTAGATTTAAGGAAACAATAATAACAACTAATAATAAAGATGTCGCATAAACCAATGGTTGCGATGCTTCTACATTCGGACTTTGAAAACCAACATCATAAATATGAAATCCTAAATGCATGAATTTTCTTTCTAAATGAATGAAAGGTTCATTAAAGTCTATTGGTAACTCTGCGGCTAATTTTACCACCCCAACGAGCATCAAAGGAGCAACTTCCCCTGCAGCTCTAGCCACTGCCAGAATTAAACCTGTCATAACCGCTGGTAACGACATAGGTAAAACAATTTTCATAATCGTTTCCGATTTAGTCGCCCCTAATGCTAACCCTCCCTCTCTTAATTCCTTAGGTACACGAGACAAACCTTCTTGTGTCGAAACAATCACTACTGGTAAGGTCAGCAATGCCATCGTCAATGACGCCCATAATAATGCTGGCGTTCCAAAGGTAGGATTGGGCAAGGCATATTCATAGAACATTTCATCTATCGAGCCGCCAATAATATAGACGAAGAAGCCAAGCCCAAATATTCCAAAAACAATAGAAGGTACACCCGCAAGGTTGTTAATTGAGATTCTAACGATTCGCAACACAACCCCTTCTCTAGCATACTCTGACATATAAATCGCCGCAATCACTCCCATCGGCATCACGAACATTGCCATTAAAATAACCATCGTAATCGTACCAACAATCGCGGGAAAAACACCACCTTCGGTATTCGCTTCGCGCGGGTCCTCCATTAAAAAGTCACCTATTGAGTGAAAGAAAAAACCAAAATCATCAATGATTGACATCTCATTCGGTTGCCATAGTTTAACTATTTTACTGATAGGGACTTGAATGGTTTTATTACCCGCAATCACCAGAGTAATCTCGCCTGTCTCTTTTAAACTAGCATACAAGGCTTCAAGGGTCGATTGCTGGTCATCAAACGCTTGGTTTAATTGTTTTTTCGTTGTCGCAAATTCTGCTTTAATTTCATCCGTAAATTCATTTTCTAATTCAAGCTTTTTTTGGTCAAGTCTTAGCCCTTCTATTTGATAATTAATCCCACCAATAATAATTTTTTCAATATGGTTAATTTGCTCACGAGTGTCCTGTGCTTCCTCTAATAGCTGGTGTATTAAAGGTAACGTTTCGTCGTTAATAGGCTGCGTTTTTGTATTGTATTTTAACGCTTTAAATTGCCCATAAACACTTCCCCACTCATAACGTTCAATCACCACGACATTTTCAGCAAGTTGCATTTGCTGATTAACGATATCCGCTGAGTCTACCCAACGGAAATCAATACCATACACATCACGGTTACCAATTTTCATCAAATACTGTGGTACTTCGGTTTTAAGCTCAACGCCATCACCTACGTCAACAATAACTTCTTTCATTTTTTGTTGATGTAATTCACCGACAATTGTTTCTACTTTACCATTGGTATTGAGTTCAAAACTGTGCACGGGGTGTGGCCAGAAATAAATCATCCCTTTATAGGTAATCATCAAGATTAAACCGATGACTAAAACAACACTGATGCTAACCGCCGAGGCGCTAAACCAAACCCAATGTTCGCCTTTGCCAAACCACTCTTTTAAATTTTTCATCTTTATAGACTCCCGTATTTTTTACGCATTCTTTCACGGACAATTTCCGCCAACGTATTAAATATAAAGGTAAAAACAAATAGCAATAAACCAGATAAGAAAAGTACCCGATAATGCGTGCTATACAATTCTGTTTCTGCCATTTCCACTGCCAAGTTAGCTGACAAGGTTCTCAATCCTTCAAAGATATTCGCATCCATTAATGGCGTATTCCCTGATGCCATCAATACAATCATCGTTTCACCAACACCACGCCCAAAACCAAGCATAATCGCAGAAAAAATCCCAGGGCTTGCGGTTGGCAGTACCACACCAACAATCGTTTGCCAACCACTTGCACCCAGTGCGAGGGAGCCATTGACAAGAAAAGAGGGTACGTTATAAATAGCATCTTCTGCCACTGAAAAAATCGTAGGGATTAACGCAAACCCCATTGCAAAACCGATAACCAAAGCATTACGCTGATCAAAATCAATCCCTGCTGAAACGGTTAACCAATGGCGCATATCACCGGAAAAAAACAAATCTTGTAACGTGTTATCTAATGCTAAGGCTAGCCAACCCAAAAATCCTACCACAGGAATCATCAATAAAGCACGCTTGCCAACTGGCATAAGAACGCGTATCGACTCTGGTAGTTTAGAGTAACCAAAACCTACCATTAAAATCCCTATCGGCACCACAAAAAATAACGCAAAGAATCCAGACAGATGCGCCTCCATATAAGGTGCTAACCAAAGTCCCGCTAAAAACCCTAAAATAACCGTTGGTAAAGCTTCAATTAACTCAATCGTTGGTTTAATAACGGCTCTTGATTTTTTATCCATAAAAAAAGCGGTGTACAAGGCTGCAAGCACCGCTATCGGCACGGCAAACAGCATAGAATAGAGTGCCGCTTTAATGGTACCGAAGGTCAAAGGCATCATTGAAAATTTTGGTTCATAATCCGAGCTTGCTGAAGAAGACTGCCAAACATAGCTAGGTTCAGAATAACCTTCATACCAAACTTCTCCCCACAAGCTTGACATAGACACATCTGGATGCTCGTTTTCAACGTCATAAAAAGCGACCTTGCCATTGTCTTTTTCAACTAAAATACCATCCGCTCTTGGGGTGATTTGTAACATTAAACCAGCCGCATCTAAATCAACACTACTTAGATGCCTTTCGGCTGTCGAATGAAATATATTTAACTGTTGCTGACTATCAAGCGTTGCAAACCCTTTACGCATATGCTCAATGTTAATATCGGTGATTTGTTGATTATCATCTAACTCAAAGCTACGAATTTGCTGTAATCGAAATAAGTTATCGTCACCACGAACAGGAAACCACTGTAAAACACGCCCTTGATCCGTACCTACCATTAACGAAAAACCACCTAACAAAAAACGAATCGACGATATATTTTCTTTATCGACAATATTCGTTAAAGAAACGGTTTGTCTTAACTTAATATCTTCTAAGTCAGTAATATCATAATAGTGTGTCACGCCAGAAGAGCGAACTAAATAGAGGTTACGCATAGAAACGTCAAGCATAAGCTCTGCCATTTCATTGGAGTAAGGAATACTCGCTTCACTTGCTTTTTCTAGGGAAATAGCATCCCCAAACAAAGACTCTGCCTTATCAAACTTACGCAGTCTAATCTTATTTTCACCATTAGTTTTAGTGACAATCATCACTTCCGAATCAGATATACGCACCGCAAGGTGATCAATATTTCCACCCGACATTTCAATCACATCTTCACCAAACGGGTAACTTACTTCAACATCAATTTGACGTTGATCATTAGGGTAACTTATTTGATATTCAAACTTTACCAGTAGCACTCCGCCACCAGATAAGCCAAAGGCCATTAGCTTTTCATTATCAACAACCTGCGTTTGACTGACAATTTTCTTACCCGACAACTCAAGATGAGTTTGCGAAAGAATTTCACCCGTATGCAAACTAAAACCAGACACTTCGCCAGATTCATCCACTCGTATTGCGGTTTCTTTATATTCATCCAAGTCATAAAACAAGGTAGGACTGGCTACATTTCCAGGCACCGAAAACTCAGATTTTAGTTCAACCTTAGCGGGTACAAAAAGCGGCAAAACCACGTAAATCAAGAAAAACATAATCAATAGAACAGCAAAAATAATACTAACTCCGCCTACCGAAACCAAACCCTTCCAGCCTAAGTCTACGCGATCTCTATGCTTTACTCGACGTGCTAACGTCTTCTCATCGAATGCTTTGGCTAACTTGGATTGAGATTTGGATTGAGTTTTTAATTCATCTTGCATACTAATCTGCGACATAAACGCCTCTTAATTTTTTGAGGAAATTATACTCCTCATTCAAGAAACCGATACCTTTATTAAATGACAGTTTTATGACAGAGATTAAAAAAACAAAACGCACCAAGACAATGCCAACTTGCACCAAAAAAAACACAAAACGCCGCCTCAAAAAATCGATGGGCGAAAGTTGCC
>CAZQYD010000101.1:0-5831 GCA_964597465.1 uncultured Piscirickettsiaceae bacterium
ATGGATGAGAATAAGAAAAAAGCACTTGATGCCGCCTTAGGTCAAATTGAAAAGCAATTTGGTAAGGGTTCGATTATGCGTATGGGCGACAAGTCTACTTCTCATGACATTCAAGCCGTTTCTACAGGTTCGATAGGGCTAGATATCGCTCTTGGGGTAGGTGGTTTACCGCGTGGGCGTGTGGTGGAAATTTATGGCCCGGAATCTTCTGGTAAAACGACTTTAACTTTACATGTGATTGCAGAAATGCAAAAAATTGGTGGTACGGCGGCTTTTATTGACGCTGAACATGCACTTGATCCTGTTTACGCAGGAAAATTAGGGGTGGATATTGATAACCTAATTATTTCTCAGCCAGACACTGGAGAGCAGGCATTGGAAATTACCGATTCGTTAGTTCGCTCAGGGGCTGTTGATATTGTTGTTGTAGACTCGGTTGCGGCTCTTACCCCTAAAGCGGAAATTGAAGGCGACATGGGTGACTCTCATATGGGCTTGCAAGCTCGTTTAATGTCGCAAGCATTGCGTAAATTGACCGCTAATATTAAACGCACCAATACTTTGGTTATTTTTATTAACCAATTGCGTATGAAAATTGGCGTGATGTTTGGTAATCCTGAAACCACCACTGGCGGTAATGCGTTGAAGTTTTATGCGTCGGTTCGTTTGGATATTCGTCGTATTGGGGCAATCAAAAAGGGCGATGAAATTTTAGGTAATGAAACCCGTGTGAAAGTGGTTAAAAACAAGGTTGCACCGCCATTTAAAAAAGTAGAATTTGAAATTTTATATGGTGAAGGGATTTCTCGTGAAGGTGAGGTGATTGATTTGGGTGTTAAAGAAGAGTTGATTGATAAATCAGGTTCTTGGTATAGTTATCAAGGCACTAAAATTGGTCAAGGTAAGGATAATGTGCGTAAGTTTTTACAGGAAAATCCTGAAATTTATGAAAACTTACAAGTACAGATTAGAGAAAAATATTTGCCAACGGCTGATGCTAAAGCAGATGCGAAGTAAATTTGCAGTCTGAAGAGAACTTTAGTCTAGACGAAATAAAGGCAATAAAAAGCATTGAAGAACGAGCGATTTACCTTTTGGCGATGCGTGAGCATGGTTCAAAAGAGTTAGCTTATAAGTTAAATCAAAAGTTTGCGTATTTATCCTTAGAGAATCTACCCCCCCTGGTAGATTTTGTCGTTTTAAAGTGCCAAGAAAACAATTCGTTATCTGATGAGCGCTATGTTGAGAATTATGTAAGGCATGCCCTTGAAAAAGGGCAAGGTTTTTATAAGATTAAACAATCTTTACAAATGAAAACCGATGCAGAAGACTTGGTTGTTGCCTATTTAGACATAGGTGAAGAAGAGTGGATTGAGCTAGCACAGCAAGTGTTGGCTAAAAAATATGGTGATGACTTTAAGTCAAATTCAGCAAAAGAGCAGGCTAAAAAAATGCGATTCTTACAATCTCGTGGTTTTAGTCAAGAACAAATATGGAAAGCGTTTAAATGACCGAAAAAGAAGAAAATATGACCAGTGCAGAACTCAGAAGAGCATTTGTAAACTTTTTTGAAAAGCAAGGCCATAAAGCGATACATACTAGCCCCGTTGTTCCTGCGAACGACCCAACTTTGTTGTTTACCAATGCTGGCATGGTACAGTTTAAAGAAACTTTTTTAGGGCAAGAAACGCGTGATTATAACCGTGCGGTGAGTGTGCAGCGTTGTATTCGTGCAGGTGGAAAACACAATGACCTTGAAAATGTTGGCTATACCGCTCGTCACCATACTTTTTTTGAAATGTTGGGTAACTTTAGTTTTGGCGATTATTTTAAAGAAGAAGCAATTAAGTATGCTTGGAAATTTCTAACCGAAGAATTAAATTTATCCGCAGAAAAATTATGGGTAACGGTTTACGAAGAAGATAAAGAAGCCGAAGATTTTTGGCTAAATGAAATGGGCATTAGCCCAGAGCGATTCTCTCGTTGTGACGCAAAAGATAATTTTTGGTCAATGGGGGATACCGGCCCTTGTGGCCCTTGTTCGGAGATTTTTTATGACCACGGCGAAAAAGTACCAGGGGGTCCCCCTGGTAGCCCTGATGAAGATGGCGATCGTTATATTGAAATCTGGAATTTGGTATTTATGCAGTTCGACCGCTCTGCGGACGGCACGCTAACGCCTTTACCTAAACCGTCTGTTGATACGGGTATGGGGCTTGAACGCTTGGCGGCTATTTTACAAGGTGTTCATAATAATTATGACATTGACTTATTTCAAGCGATTGTTAAAAAAGCATCACAGCTAACGGGCGAAAAAGATTTATCAAACAATTCATTACGAGTGATTGCCGACCATATTCGTTCTTGTTCCTTTATTATTGTTGATGGCGTATTGCCTTCAAACGAAGGCCGAGGTTATGTATTACGACGCATTATTCGTCGTGCAATTCGTCACGGTTATCAATTAGGCGTGTCTGATTTATTCTTTAATGAATTGGTTGCGGTGTTGGTTGAACAAATGGGTGATGCGTACCCTGAATTGGTTACAGAACAAGCGAATGTTCAAAAGGTATTAAAGCAAGAAGAAAAGCGTTTTGCTGAAACCTTAGAAAACGGTATGAAAATTCTTGAAGAAGATATTGCAAAATTAAGCGATAAAGTCATTTCTGGAGCAACCGCATTTAAACTATATGATACCTACGGATTCCCGCTAGATTTAACCGCAGATGTCGCCCGTGAAAAAGGCTTAACCGTTGATGAAACTGGTTTTGAAAAAGAAATGGCAGCACAGCGAGAAAGAGCAAGGTCTGCCAGTAACTTTGGTTCATCCTCTCAAAAAATTAGCTACACCAAAGAAACCGATTTTATTGGTTATCAGCGTGATGATGCTGACGCAAAAGTAGTCGCAATATTTGTTGACGGAAAATCGGTTGAAAGTATTAGCGAAAATACCAAAGCAACGGTTATTTTAGGTAGAACACCTTTCTATGCAGAATCAGGTGGGCAGGTTGGCGATTCGGGTAGTTTGACCGAAGGCATGAATAGTTTTCATGTTAATGACTGTCAAAAACAAGTTAAAACTTTTTTACATAGCGGAAAAGTAACCGCGGGTGAGATTAAAGTCGGGCAAATATTACATGCACAAGTGAATGTGGCAGAAAGAAGAGCATCCGAAAAAAATCACTCAGCAACCCATTTATTACACGCGGCATTACGCGAAGTGTTAGGTGAGCATGTTCATCAAAAAGGTTCATTAGTCAATGCCGAAAGATTGCGTTTTGATTTTTCTCACTTTGAACCAATTAATAATCAACAGATTTTAGAAATAGAGAAGTTAGTTAATTTAAACATCATGAAAAACACCATTGTTTCAACCGAAGAAATGGGCATTGAAGATGCTAAAAACAAAGGTGCGATGGCTTTATTTGGTGAAAAATATGGCGATTTGGTTCGTGTAGTCGATATGGGCGAATTTTCAATTGAATTATGTGGCGGAACGCATGTTAACTATACGGGTGAAATTGGCCCTTGTCGTATTCAAGCTGAAACAGGCATTGCATCGGGCGTTCGTCGTATTGAAGCGGTGACGGGTTTGGGGGCGTGGGACACTATCTATCAAACAGATAACACCTTAAATACCATTGCAGAATTGGTTAAGTCGGATGTAAAACAAGTTGAAAGTAAATTAACACAAATTATTGAAGACCAGAAAAAAACCGACAAACAACTGAAATCGTTGCAAGCTAAAATGGCATCTTCACAGGGCGATAAAATCGCTAATTCCGCCATAAAAGTAGGCGATGCAAATGTACTTGCCGCTAAAATTGACGGGGCAGATGTTAATACGCTGCGTGAAACCTTAGATAAATTAAAAAATAAATTAGACCCCGCAGTGATTGTCTTAGCGGCGGTAGATGGCGATAAAGTAAGTCTGGTAGCTGGCGTATCTAAATCGCTAACCACAACCTTTAAAGCAGGCGAATTGGTCAATCATGTTGCTCAACAAGTCGGCGGAAAAGGTGGCGGTCGCCCTGATATGGCACAAGCAGGAGGTAAAGATCCAAGTAAATTAGCTGAAGCCTTAGCTTCTGTTCAAGCATGGGCAGAGAGTAAATAGTATGGCATTAATTGTTCAAAAATACGGTGGTACATCTGTTGGTAATGTTGAAAGAATTCAAAATGTTGCCAATAAAGTGTCTCAATTTGTAAAAGACGGACATCAAGTGGTGGTGGCTGTTTCAGCAATGAGTGGCGAAACCAATCGCTTGACCTCGATGGCAAAAGTTATTACTGATAATCCAAGTCAACGAGAAATGGATGTGTTGTTAACGACGGGTGAACAGGTAACTATTTCGTTGCTAAGTATGGCGTTACAAAATCTTGGACATGATGCAATTTCCTACACGGGTTGGCAGGTGCCAATTACCACTAATAATATTCATTCTAAAGCCCGTATTGAAGATATTAATACTGCTAAACTGAAAGTACAATTAAAACAAGGAAAGGTGGTGGTGGTAGCCGGTTTTCAAGGGATATCATTAGAAGGCGAAATAACCACGCTAGGAAGAGGTGGTTCAGATACCACAGCCGTTGCATTGTCTGCCGCTTTAAATGCTGATGAATGTCAGATTTATACCGATGTAGATGGTGTCTACACCACCGACCCACGGGTTGTACCTGAAGCCAAACGCTTAGAGGTGATTACCTATGACGAAATGCTAGAAATGGCAAGTTTAGGTACAAAAGTATTACAAAGCCGTTCGGTCGAATTTGCCAGTAAATATAAAGTTCCCTTACGCGTATTATCTTCCATGCAAGAAGGTGGCGGTACACTATTAATATCAGAAAAAGAATTTGAGGAATTAGACATGGAAAAACCAATTATTTCAGGCATCGCTTTTAGTCGTGACGAAGCAAAGTTAATGATTTTGGGTGTACCAGACAAACCAGGTATCGCTTACCAAATTATTGGTCCTATTTCTGATGCCAATATTGATATTGATATGATTATCCAAAACCAAGGTCATGACGGTACAACCGACTTTACTTTCACTATTTCTAGAGCAGATATCGCACAAGCAAAACAAATTTTACAAGCCACGGCAGATAAACTAGGTGCAAGAGAAACCGATTTTGATGACTCTATTGTCAAATTATCATTAGTAGGAATCGGTATGAAATCACACTCAGGTATTGCCAGCACCATGTTTAAAGTGTTAGCGGATAATGATATTAATATACAAATGATAGGCACCACAGAAATTAAAATATCAGTCGTCATTAACGAAGAGCGATTAGATACTGCGGTGCAAGAATTACACAAGACGTTTGAACTAGACAAATAGAATATACTATTTAGCTAATATAAATTAAAGTGATGCCAACCAATATTATGTTTGGTTGTGAATGCAATATATTGATTATAGACTGTACGAAAGGAAACGCTGAGCAACTAAATTATAATCGCTATTATTCAGCACTTCCTAAATAACAGGGAGTAATCAGCATGCTAGTTCTCACACGAAAAGTTGGAGAGAAAATTTTAATTGGCTCAGATATAATCGTTACACTTGTCGAGATTAAAAATGGTCAAGTTCAATTGGGGATTGAAGCACCAAAAGAAACACATATTCTACGAGAAGAAGTTATAAAAACAGGCGATTCGACTTTAAGTTCGTACTAAACGTAAATTTTAGCAATATTAGTAATTTGTCTATTTACAAAGCTTTTAAATAACGGTAATATACGCGCCATCAAATGATTTACTCACAATTCTTTGATAATCTATACGGTGACGTGGCCGAGAGGCTGAAGGCGCTCCCCTGCTAAGG
>CAZQYD010000102.1:0-5639 GCA_964597465.1 uncultured Piscirickettsiaceae bacterium
TTTGATACCCATGAACATCTTTCTAGTCAGAAAATAGCGTCTTTTCCTTCCCTATCAAGTAATACCAACTTTCAATATCTTAATGTAACAACTCAGCCTACGGAATGGTTGGAAGCTTTGCAGTTTTGTGAGCAGCATAATAATGTGTTAAATTCACTTGGTATTCACCCGTGGTTTGTTGATGAAACTTCTGAACGATATTTAATACAGCTTGAATCCTTGATTAGTAGCAAAGAAGCCATTATTGCGATTGGAGAAATAGGCTTGGATTATGCTAAACTCTATCAAAAAAATAAGACAAGCCAACTTAAATTATTTCAAGCGCAAGTAGCGTTAGCAGAAAAATATAAACTACCTGTTTCTATCCATTGTTATAAAGCATTTGATGACTTGTATTCTATCTTGAACCAAACGAAAGTACAGGGCGTTTTGCATGGGTTTAATCAGTCTTATCAGCTTGCTATGCAGTTTATTAAATTAGGCTTTAAAATTGGTGTAGGTAGTTTGATTCTTCATTCCCAAACAAAGTTAAATAAAACGGTAAAACTACTTCCAATTGAATCATTAGTGCTTGAAACAGACTATCCGCATGTAAACCTGGCGCAATCTCTTTTAATTTTAGAAGAGATTGCCAAAATAAAAAAACTGCCGATATCGATTGTTGAAGAAACGCTTTATCATAATGCCACACAAATTTTCAAAAGAAGAGTAATTTCATGAATCCAATATTTGAACGCAGTTTGCTAGTTTTCGGAGAAGAAGGTGTGCAAAAACTTATTGATAGCCATGTATTAGTAGCTGGAGTAGGTGGTGTTGGAGGTTTTGTGATTGAAGCATTAGCACGTGCTGGCGTAGGAAAAATTACAATTGTTGATCATGATGTGGTGTCTGTGTCGAACATCAATCGTCAAATTATTGCTCTTCATTCAACCGTTGGCTTGTATAAAGTTGATGTGATGAAGCAACGAGTGGCAGATATTAATCCAGACTGTGAGATTGTTAGCCTCAATACTTTTTTAAAATCGGCGGATATGGAAGCGTTGTTTGAAACCAAGTTTGATTATGTGGTTGATGCGATTGACAGCCTTAATAGTAAGGTAAGTTTAGTCGAAATTGCCTATCATAATGGCTTGAAAGTCGTATCAAGTATGGGAGCTGGTCGGCGGATTGATCCATCAAAAATTGAAATAGTTGACGTGAGTAAAACGCACGGCTGTGGATTGGCAAGACAGTTTCGTCAGCGACTACGCAAACGTGGGATTAGCAAAGGTATTACAACTGTGTTTTCAACTGAACTACCGATGCCATCAGGGCCAGTGGAAGAGATTGAAGGAGCAAGAGGGCGAGTTGTGAATGGAACAGCAAGCTATATGCCTGGCATATTTGGTTTGATGCTTAGTGGTCTTGTTATTAAAGAGCTATCAAAGGTATAAGCTAAATAAAGCCTTTAACCTATATCATACAAGTGCTTGCACTCTATCATGCACAATCATTTTCAGGATTGGTTTAAAATTAAAAAATGCTAGGGGAGGGTGCTTGATGGTGTTTTCCTAATGCCTATTCCCTAGTTTGGCAATAGTAATGGAGTTTTTATTCGATTTATTTGTTAAATAGTATCGTCCCCTTTACCTCTAATCTCCCGCAACAACAGGTTTAATTAAACAATATGCCCGCCAGAACTTGTTAAAATATACAATCAATACTTAGGAAAAACCATGACCAATAACGATGTATTAAGACGTTTACGCTACACATTTGACTTAAATGACGACGCCATGATGGAAGTATTTTCGCTTGCCGATGTCATCATCACCCGTGAGCAATTGAGTGCATGGCTTAATCAGCTGTTTTTCTAGTTAGCGTAGCGATAAAGCCCTTTTTTATTGACTAGATAGTGTGCTCGTTGGATTGTTTTGTTGCTTTTTAGTTTTTCTAATATGTGTTTAATTGTTTGTTGAGCGTCTTGTTTTGGGGTGTTTGTTTTCAGTTTTTTGTTATAAAGAATTTTTAGAAATAGGTAATCTAGTCCCGTTAAAAACTCAATTTTACTACGGTCGTTGGCAATACTTGGGTTTACCCAGTCGGAGTCATTTGGCAGACCCATTACCTGTGTGAGTTCTTCTACAACACAAGCCGCCAATAAACCATTGCTCATCGCATGGTCGATTGGAATAATCACCACAGCAGAAATTATTTCTGACTGTCGATTGGTTTTAAATTGCCCCATGCAGTTTGATTCCCGTTCGATATTTTTGACCTTGGTGGTCGAGAAGTTTTGGATTGCACGTTGATAGTTTTTATCTTGGGTAAAGATAATAGAAAAATTTGTTTTGCGTTTGGAGGAACTAGCGTAAAAAGGATGTTCTGTAATTTCTTGCAGATGATTGAGGTGGATTTTGGTGATTTTTTTTGCCAAATCAAATTGTTTCATTTTATAAAATTGGATGTTGTAGTGAATTGGAACTCGCCATTTAAGAACTTTCATTGTGCTGAGTTTATATTCATTTTTTAAGGCGATTTCATTAAAGGCATCTTGAATATAAGCCATGTTTTGCCATGCTTGTTTTGCAAAGGCAGAACTTGCTAGCAGGTTTAATATTATGGCAAAAAATAAAAGTGAAGGCTTCATAATTAACGTTTGAGAAGCTTTTTAAGGTAATGTCCAGTGTAAGATTTAGCATTCTCTGCGACCTGTTCAGGAGTACCTGTCGCAATAATTTCACCACCACCAGAGCCACCTTCGGGCCCTAAATCGACAATCCAGTCAGCGGTTTTGATAACGTCTAAATTATGCTCGATAATCACAATCGTATTGCCTTGATTACGAAGGTTTTGAATGACTTTTAACAGTAGTTCAATATCTTGGAAATGTAACCCAGTGGTTGGTTCATCAAGAATATAAAGTGTGTTTCCAGTATCGCGTTTAGATAGCTCTTTGGCTAATTTAACACGCTGTGCTTCTCCACCAGAAAGAGTGGTGGCACTTTGTCCAAGTTTGATATAACCTAACCCCACTTCCATTAGCATCTGCAACTTTCGGCGCAGTACAGGAATAGCATCAAAAAACTCTCGCGCATCTTCAATGGTCATGTCAAGAATTTGGTGAATATTTTTCCTATTGTACTCAACTTGCAAGGTTTCACGGTTGTATCTTGCTCCACGGCAACTATCGCAGGAGACATACACATCGGGCAAAAAGTGCATTTCAACCTTAATTACACCATCGCCTTGGCAAACTTCACAACGTCCGCCTTTGACATTGAAGCTAAAACGCCCAGGCGTATAACCACGAATTCGAGATTCGGGCGTTGCAGACAGTAATTCGCGGATTGAGGTGAATAAACCCGTGTAGGTTGCGGGGTTGGAACGAGGTGTTCGTCCAATTGGGCTTTGGTTGATATTGACCACTTTGTCGAAATGTTCTAACCCTGTTATTTTTTTATAAGGAGCAGGTTCTAGTTCAGCACGATTTAATGCTGTGGCAGTTATTTTGTAAAGTGTTTCATTAATTAGGGTAGACTTTCCAGAACCAGATACACCCGTAATACAGGTTAATAAACCCGCTGGAATTTTTAAGGTTACGTTTTGTAGATTGTTGCCAGTTGCACCAATAATGCTAAGCCAATTTTTACCCGCTTTTAATCTTTTTTTAGGAATCGCTATTTTGCGTTTACCGCTTAAATATTGTCCAGTTAAAGATGCAGGGTTGTTCATCACCTCTTCGGGAGTGCCTTGTGCGGTAATCTGCCCACCGTGTATGCCTGCTCCAGGGCCGATGTCTAAGACAAAGTCAGCAGAGCGGATGGCGTCTTCATCATGCTCTACCACGATAACTGTATTACCTAAATCTCTTAAATGGTTTAAGGTGGTTAATAAACGGTCATTATCGCGTTGGTGTAAGCCAATTGATGGTTCGTCTAATACATACATTACACCGACTAAACCAGCACCGATTTGTGAAGCCAAACGAATACGTTGAGCCTCACCACCCGAAAGAGTGTCGGCACTTCTATCGAGTGAAAGATAATTTAACCCTACATTGACGAGAAAGCTTAAACGGTCAAATATTTCCTTGGTAATCTTGCTAGCCACTTCACCCTTTGCGCCAGGTAGCGTTAATTTGCTAAAAACTTCGTGCAGAGAACCAACGGGTAATCCTGTTAAGCTAGAGAGAGTATAGTCTTTTACAAAGACATTACGGGCGGCGAGATTTAGGCGAGTGCCATCACAGCTACCACAGATTTTAGATACGCGATATTTATCCAACTCATCACGGACGGCTTTTGATTCGGTTTCCATCAAACGGCGTTCCATATTTGGAATCACCCCTTCAAATCGTCTTTCCTTAGAATAACGTCCATGTGGCATGGGTAATTTTTGTTTACCAGAACCATATAAAATCAGTTTTTGCTGTTCATCAGTAAGCTCTTCCCAGTTGGTTTCAATATCAAATTCATAAAAATCGGTCACCGCTTTTAGAATGTCGTAATAATATTTATGGCGTCTATCCCAACCACGAATAGCACCACCAGCGATGCTTAATTCTGGGTGGATAATCACCTTGTTAATAGCAAAGGTTTTCTTCACTCCAAGCCCATCACAAGTTGGGCAAGCACCGTGCGGGTTGTTGAAAGAGAAAATGCGAGGCTCAAGTTCTGGTACAGAGTAACCACAACTTGGGCAAGAAAAACGTTCTGAAAACAATAGTTCAAAATCGTCATCGTCATCCATTGGAATCACCTGTGCGATACCTTCGGCAAGGTGCAAAGCGGTTTCAAATGATTCTGCTAAACGCTGTTTGATATCTGGACGAACCTTAAAACGATCGACCACCACTTCAATGTTATGCTTAATGTTTTTATCCAACTCAATCGAACCATCTAACTGCATCAAGGTGCCATTAATCCTTGCACGAACATAACCTTGAGCCTGTAATTCATCCAATAAATTTTGGTGAGCGCCTTTTTTACCACGCATAACAGGGGCAATCAACAGGCACTTACTACCCTCCGGCAATGTTAATGTATGGTCAACCATTTGGCTAACGGTTTGAGCGACTAAATCTGAACCATGGGTTGGGCAACGAGGTGTACCCGCACGTGCGTAAAGCAATCTTAAATAATCATAAATTTCAGTCACGGTACCCACGGTTGAACGTGGATTGTGGGAGGTCGATTTTTGTTCAATCGAAATAGCAGGTGACAGACCTTCAATATGGTCAATGTCCGGCTTGTCCATCATCGATAAAAACTGGCGAGCATAAGCCGAAAGCGACTCAACATAACGACGTTGCCCTTCGGCATAAATAGTATCAAACGCCAACGAAGATTTTCCAGAACCCGATAACCCTGTAATGACAATCAACTTGTCACGCGGCAAAGTAACATCAATGTTTTTCAAATTATGGGTTCTTGCCCCGCGAATAATAATCTCTTCTAACATCTTGAATTGTTACCTTGGTTGTCAGTTTACAGGTTGGCTATTATAGCTGATATTTAAAATTATTTTTTTTACACTAAGTTGTTTGGTAGTGTAAAGTTTGTTCTGTAAATTCAGATTTGCAACTTTAAGTGGAAATTGATCAAATTGGCTCTTCTCCGCTTTGTTGAGTGAAAAAAATACCTATACCCATAATAAAC